>NZ_JBXBBJ010000014.1:0-145232 GCF_057221575.1 Paenibacillus sp. Y660
TTCATAGTAGAGCGTCCTCCTTGGATGATAGGTAATAAGGGCTTTGACCCCGTGCAACCCTATCGTACCAGAGGCGCTCCTTTTCATTCAAAGGCCATTTCTTAGCACCTACAGGAATTTTATTACCGTTTAATCGGGACCAACTTACGTTATTTTGAGTGAATAACGGATTCTGAGTCCGAAAGTATGTAGAAAAACAGCAGACCTGAGCAAATAACGGATTCTGTGTCCGGAAAATTCTGATGGATAACGCTTTGAGTTTATTTTCCAATTTGAATTTACTATCAACGGATTCTGTGTCCGCGAAAAGATGGGTAACGTTTGTGCTTATTAACCATTTTGGAATTACAACCGTAGCTTAAAAGTGCGAGCCCGTTCCTGGCCGCTAGCTATGTCTAGTATTTGTAATTTTACTAGCTCATGCAATATACGTCTTGTATGTCGATCACTTATTCTTAGATGATTGGTGAGTTCTAGTGGAGTGATGGGCCGCAAAAGCCGACGCGCAAACCGAACGGTTTCGGCCTCAAGCCAAGACAGTGTTGATGGGACGTCCGAAGCGACAAACTTTCCGATAAAAGACAGGATTAGCTGCTGGCATTGTGTTGGTTCATCGACGATAGACAGATAAGCAATTGGGAGAAATGTCCACCCATCTAATGACAACAGGCAATGACGTCGACATAAATCCTTAAATCTTCTCACATCAAGATCTCGCGCATGAGGCCCGTAACCCTGAATTTCTATTCCGCCTTTGGCGCCGCCAGGCATGTAGGCAAGATCCAAATAACGATAGCCATTGCTGAAATCACGTACTTCCCACTCTGGATACAAGCAGTTAAAATTTCCGACAGCAGGAAACCAAACAGACCGTAGAAACTCGACCGTTCCGTGCCCCAGTCCTTTATGAAGGAGTTCAAGTCTTCTAGGATTTTTTTCATGGCAAAGATTTTCCTGTATCCATTCCTCATATTGCTGCTCAAACCGCGACATTGGGATTTTCCTCTTGAATTTTTAAATGAGAAAAGAAAAGAAAAAGCCGCCCCTATACAATCCCCCCCCTATTACATGATTAGGAAGTCCATTGCATGGAAGCGGCGTGTTCTTCACGACCTCAACATTACTTATTTAAATATCGTACAATTCAAATCAACAATTAGTCAAATAGAAGTAGTTAAGTTAAGGAGTCGCGGAGACGTTTGATATCGCTCATAGGGGGAAGTCCGAACATTCGAGCATATTCGCGGCTAAAATGAGATGGACTTTCATAGCCAACTTGGAATCCAGCATCGGCAGCGTCCATAGTCTCAGAAAGCAGTAGACGGCGAGCTTCCTGCAATCGGATCTGTTTTTGATACTGCAAAGGGCTCATGGCCGTAATGTCCTTGAAATGATGATGTAGGGATGAAGGACTCATGTTTACTGCCATTGCTAATTGGTCGATACGCAGCGGCTTGACGAAATCATACTTGATTAGATCAATGACTTTCGCGATACGTTGTGCACGGCTGCCCATTTGGGCGAACTGTTTGACGGAATCGCCATGTTCATCTTGTAGGATCCGGTAAAAAATTTCACGTATGACCAAAGGTGCAAGTACGGGAATATCCTGCGGCGTTTCCAATAGGCGAACGAGCCTCAATACGGCCTCAAGAAGCGAGAGCTTTGTTTTACTTATAAACAATCCGCGACCGGAGTCGCCTTTTTTGTCCCATGCTTGATTGGACTCTCTGATGATGTCAAAAATTTGATCCGGTTCAAAATCAAGCCGGAGGCACAAGTAAGGGGAATCTGAAGTCGCTTGAATGACTTGTCCGGAAATAGGCAAATCAACGGAGACGACAAGGTAAGAAGCTGGATCATATTGATAGCATTCCTCAGCCAGCATAACCAGCTTCGATCCATTCGCTACAATACACAATGCTGGTTTATGGATCGAATGTATAGGTTCTGATTGTTTGGACACTCGAATGAAATGCATGGAAGGAATGGCTGTCGAGTAAGTGCCGTCATTTTTAGTAAAACGGTCTATGAGCAGTGCCAATTCCTTTTGCTGCTTCATCACCTCTTCTTCCTGCCTCATTTCACTTGTCATCATAACTCCTCCATTTCTGACCTCTGATTGCTTCATTTTATGGCTATTTGGAGGATTAGGCAATAATTATGTGCAATTATGCTATCTCCTGAAATTCTAATTGTTACATAATGAATGTGACTCAAATAAAAGAAAAAATCTATGCGAGGGAGATGAGAGAATGGAAAATAGACATCACGCAGAACAGCATTCCTATGCAGGCATGTGGGTTACTCGAGATGGCAACATTCGACATGAGCTTTTGCCTAATGGGCGCTACGATGAGGCTCGCGGCAATAAAGCCAGTGCCTATCAAGGCCGCTATACAATTGAAGGAGATCATATCGAGTATCGGGATGACACTGGTTTTACTGCCGATGGCGATTTCCGAGAAGGGGTTCTCTACCATGCTGGTATGATCCTGTTTCGAGAGAAACGAATGTAAGCCATACAGACCATTCATTCCAATTTATTATCCAAATGGTTGCAGAAACAGTCAAGTAAAGTTGAAAATAATAAGATAATCAAAGGAGAAATATAATGTCTAACATTAAAGGTAAAGTTGTAGTCATTACAGGAGGAAGCAGCGGTATTGGTGAGGCTGCTGCGCGTCTGCTCGCTCAAAATGGTGCACATCTCGTCATTGGTGCAAGACGAACAGAAAAATTGGAGGCCCTTGCATCCTCGCTTCGCTCAGAAGGAGGTTCAATTGAATATAAAACCTTGGATGTGACCAAGCATGAACAAATGGAGTCATTTATTGACTTTGCGCAAAGCCGTTTCGGACGTCTCGATGTCGTGATTAATAATGCCGGCATTATGCCTCTTTCGCCCTTGGATGCTCTAAACGTTGAAGAATGGGATCGCATGATCGATGTAAATATTCGAGGCGTTCTACATGGCATCGCTGCTGGCCTTCCAATTATGAAGAAACAAGGGTTCGGTCAGTTTATTAACATGGGTTCTATTGGCGCATATTCAGTATCTCCAACTGCAGCAGTGTACTGTGCTACGAAGTATGCAGTACGCGCCATCTCTGAAGGCTTGCGCCAAGAGGTGGGAGGCGATATTCGCGTGACGCTTCTATCACCGGGTGTTACGGAATCTGAGCTTGCAGAGAGTATCACAAATGATGAAGCAAGGCAGGTCATGAAGGAGTTTAGGCGAATTTCAATTCCAGCGTCAGCTATTGCTCGCGCAATGCTATACGCTATTGAGCAGCCAGCCGATGTGGATGTGAATGAAATCATTGTAAGGCCAACGGCAAGTCTTGCTTAAACATTAAATAGCCAATCAATCGTTTACCCATTCCATTACGGGGTAAACGGTTTTTTTTTTGAAGCAGCGTTACAATTGCCTAAAGTATGCTCAAAACAACACTTTAGGATCTAGATGTCAAACCCGTGATGCGTTATACTAATGCCAAATTGAGGTATGGAGGAAGCGCATGAAAGCGATTGTATGCACAAAGTATGGATCACCGGATGTTCTTCAACTCAAAGAGGTAGAAAAAGCTGCTCCCAAAGACAATGAGGTACTGGTAAAAGTTCATGCGACGACAGTAACATCAGGTGACTGTAGAGTTCGAGGTTTCAACAGCCCTCTCTTGTTCTGGATCCCCATGCGATTATTTTTAGGAATCAGAAAACCGAGAAAGCCTATACTTGGGGTAGAGTTATCCGGAGAAATCGAAGCAGTAGGCAAAAAAGTAAAACGATTTAAAAAGGGTGATCAGGTTTTTGCAATAACAGAAATGAATTTTGGTTGTTATGCCGAGTACACCTGTCAGCCTGAAACTGGATTTATGGCCATAAAACCGGCTAATGTGACCTATGAGGAAGCAGCTGCCGTTCCTTTTGGCGGAACGACAGCCTTGCACTTTTTTAGAAAAGCTCATATCCAAAACGGACAAAAGGTTCTTATCTATGGGGCTTCTGGAGCGGTAGGAACTTCCGCGGTACAGCTTGCCAAGTATTATGGGGCAGAGGTTACCGGGGTATGCAGTTCCGCAAATTTTGAGCTGGTGAAATCGCTGGGAGCCGATAAGGCAATCGATTACACGAAAGAGGATTTTACGCAAAATGGAGAGCATTATGATCTCATCTTTGATGCAGTTGGGAAAATTTCGAAATCAGCTTGCAAGAAAACACTGACTGCGAACGGGAAATTTGTGTCCGTTGAAGGGCAGGGAATAGCAAAGGTGCTTACTGGAGATTTAAATTTTCTCAAAGAGCTTATTGAAGCAGGAAAATTAAAGTCAGTTATTGATCGGCGCTATACGCTGGAACAAATTCCTGAAGCTCACAGATACGTAGAGAAAGGGCACAAAAGAGGAAATGTAGTCATTACTGTGGTGCAAGGTAACAAAGTCTAACACGCACTATTTTGTCATTCTCGTTCAATTCTGTGAAAATGTTAATCCTAAAGACCTATTAAGCTGTGATATAATTTTGCCCAGAAGCTTAACGTTGGCAGATTACACCAACTTCAAGTGCTGGGAGGTACGTATGATCAGAGAAAACAAGCCAGTTAGAAGGCTTATTATGGCAATGGTTTTAGGATTGCTACTGCTTTATATCGGACCAATGTCCACCGTATCCGCTGGGGAAGCTAATAATATGAAGATAAAGCTTAATGGCGAAACCGTAAAGATGAAAGACCCTTTTTTTATGCAGGATGGAAGATTGTACGCGCCTGTAGCTCGCATAGCTGAAATGTTTGGCGCGAAGTCAAGCTGGGATAACGTCAATGAAGAAGTAACGATACATACCGTATTGGGCGATTCGATCGTGCTGGGAAATGGAGTGCCGGTTGTTTATTTCAATGAAGCACGCTACCAGCTTGAAACGGTACCTTTACTAACAGAGGGCAGGCTGTATGCTCCTATGCGCCAATTGGCGGAATTGCTGCATGCAAACGTGAATTTGAATACGGAGCTAGATGTTGTCGAACTAGTAATGGTACAGCCAGCCGTCATAACGGAAGAGTACGGATTGGATCACATCAGCAAGGAATTTGGCGGCACCAAGACTGAGCTATTGAAGCGAAACGGACTGGACAGCAAAGCGGTGATCAAACCGGGAACGAAGCTTAAGGTCGTTATACCTACGATTTACGATAAAGCAGCAGAACCGTTCACGCAATCGGACCTCATGCTGCTCGCCAAAATTACGATGGTTGAAGCCGGATATGAATCCTATGAGGGGCAGCTTGGCTTAGCGAACGTAATATTGAATAGAGTGAAAAGTGCAAGCTTCCCGGATTCGGTACGCGACGTAATTTATTCAGGGAAGCAGTTTCCTCCGGCCCATAACGGTACTCTTGACAAAAGCAAACCTAACGCAAGCGTTCTGCGCGCGGCTAAGGATGCCTTAAATGGAAAAAATAACGTCGGGAACGCTGTTTACTTCTTCAATCCCGAGGTTTCCAAAGGATCGTTTTGGTCCAGCCTGGACGTCATTACGACGATCGGCCATCATAGTTTTGCGAAATAGGAAAGTCCGTTATGGCCATTGGCCATAGCGGTTTTTTTTTTTTTTTTTTTTTTGAGTGGCCTCGCGCGCATATATATACATGTAGAAGGGGGATATCAAAATGTGGATCATGACTCTAATGCTAATCGGCTGCTTCTATGGCACTAAGATATAGGATTGATAATTAATGAATTTTTTTAATGCTTTGTGGAACAATACTTCAGAAATAATATGATTTAGGGAGGGTTAATATGGAGATTGAAAACGGTGAAGTTCTCACGTTAGTGGACGATGAGGGAGTTGAACAAGAGGTTGAGGTATTGGGTTCACTAGATTTGGAGAACCAACATTATATAGCAGTCGCATACTTGGACGAGCTTGAGGCTGGAGAGAATGAAAAAGAGGATATAGATGTTTTCTTCCTGCAAGTCAATGAGAATGATGAGCTTTCGGTGATCGAAAAAGATGAGGAATTTGAAAAAGTTTCTTCGGCTTTTGAAGCAGCTTTAGAGGAAAGATAAGGAGAAGAATGCAATATAGCGCAAACTTTAGGATGAGGCTGACATTATTTAAATGGCAGCCTCGTTGTGTTAACGGAATTCCGAACCCGAAGCGACTATCGTTACTTGAGTTGAATGGTTGTAAACGAGCAAAATGTACGCGATGTCCAGTATAAAGATCAACACATACATAATCATCAATAACATGGATTGCGGATAGAGCATGAAGCAGAAGACGGAGGCGCATACGGTTCCTATCATTTTGAAATAAGCAATAGATAAAGATTGGCCTCGAAGGTCCTTGATCAGCAGCATTCTTATGAAGAGAACAGACATCATCAGGTTGATGCCGAAGGCTGAATAAACCCCCATTTTATCATGGAATTCCACCGCCATTCCGTAATGAAGCAGTAAAGCGATAACGAGCAAGGAGAAGACGGAGGTATAAAGCGTGCTTTTTGAATATAAACCTTTGGAATAAAAGAGATATTGATACAGAATGATACAGTCCAATAAGAACCATATGAAAGTTACAACTTGCTGAAGCGGATGGAAAGGCATAAAAAACGTAAATAGAAACTCCCATGTAACGTTTGCACATATGCAGGCAAGGGGCATTCCGCAGAACTTATCCTTAAACCCTTTATAAATAACGAGAATATAGACGATAGTCCAAAATAGGGCTACCCCAATCAGCAGCAAAAATTGTACGTTTAGCGGCAACAGATTTTCCATACGGGGGCTATCGCTTCCTTTCAGAAAATAGTCGTTGGACATGAATATAGGTTGTCTATGTATATGAAACAAGCCATTTATGTAGACCTTAGGCAGAATAGCGGTGGACTGCACTAAATACAAAAAAAATGGTTGAGCCGACTTGTCGTCTGCTCAACCATTTTTGTATTGCCGCATGATTAGTTGCTATCTAATACGCTCAATAAAATGACTTGCCGCACTGGAAAGCGGCATGTTGCGCATAATCATCGTTCCTACCTGAGAAGGCGGCAGCTCCACGTCTAATTGAATCTCGAAGAGGGAGCCTTCATCCAGCTCCTTGGAAACAAATTCTCTAGTAACATAAGAGATTCCAAGTCCTTTCCGCGCAAACTCGATGAGAAGATCTACGCTTCCGACTTCGATTTCAGGTTTGAGCTCCAGGCCGTAGCCTTGGAATAATTCCGTAATGGCCATGCGTGCCCGGCTATTGCGCGAAAATAGGATGACGGGGTATTGGAGCAGCAGCTCAAGCGACAGCACTGTGTCCTTAAGCTCGGCATAGCGGGCCCCCGCTACAAAGCAATCCTGCAGCTGGATGCCTTCCTTGACTTCAAGCTGCGGATCGACGATAGGCATTCGAACGACGCCTAAATCGATTTTTCCCTCTTTTAAAAATGCAATGATTTCAGGCGTCGTTCCATGAATGAGTTGAAGCTTGACGCCGGGAAAGCTCTGATGAAATTCCTCTAAGTAAGGCAGCAAATAATGCTTGAACAGCGAATCGCTTCCGCCGATCCGAAGTTCGCCGCTGTCCAGATTTTTTAGTGCAGCCAGCTTTTCTTCTGCGAGCGAGATTAAGATTTGAGACTTTTCAATATAGGAATAGAGGATGGCGCCTTCCTGTGTTAGAGCAACGCCTTTGGAATTCCGGTAAAACAATGTGATGCCAAAGCTTTCTTCAAGCTGCTTGATGGCATGGCTGACGCTCGGTTGGGTGATATACAAAAATTTGGAAGCTTGAGTTAAGCTGCCTGTCTTGGCAGCCCAATAAAAAACCTTATACAGCTCATAATTGTTCATAGACATGGTCTATAGCTCCTGTGAAATATATTAATTACTTGTATAGGTGATATTCGTATTATAGTGGAATTAAGAAAAAGAAACCAGAGCATAAGGGTGAGGCAACGGTGAAAGCATTGCTGTTACAACCGCTATCGCCATGGTCTATGCCCAAAGGATACCGAGAGAAACGATGCTGGAAGGAGAAATAAAAATGGACGCAACAACGCTTGTCTTGTTTGGAGCAACTGGGGATTTAGCCAAAAGAAAAATTTACCCTGCCTTATTTAATTTATTTGTTGACCAAAAGCTGCCGCAATCATTCGCAGTCATTGGTCTTGGAAGAAGAGAGCTATCTGATGAAGCATTTCAGGCAAATGTCGAGCAGTCTCTTCGTACCTTCTCTAGACGCGAGGCGAGCAATCCTGCATTAGTGAAAAGCTTTATAAGCGCATTCCGTTACAGCGTTTTGGATGTAGGCCATAAAGAGGATTACTTGAAGCTTCTGCAGTTGATTGAACAAAGGGAGCAAGAGCTGGACTTGGCGCCGAATCGCATGTTTTATTTATCCGTTGGTCCGGAATTTTTTGAAACGATAGCAGCGAACATCAAAGAAAGCGGCCTCGGTTCCGCGAATGGCTGGAAGAGGCTGATGATTGAAAAACCGTTTGGCCATGATTTGCAGTCTGCCCGGGATTTGAATGAAAAGCTGAGTAAAGCTTTTGCGGAGCATGAAATTTTTCGCATCGATCATTATCTTGGCAAACCGATGGTACAGAAGCTTGAAGTATTGCAGCAGACGAATCCGGTTCTTCAGGCCTTATGGTCCAATCGTTACATTGCCAACGTGCAGATAACGGCAAACGAAACGGTCGGCGTTGAAGAAAGAGCGGGCTATTACGATCATGTAGGTGCTGTTAGAGATATGTTCCAAAATCATATGCTGCAGCTGCTTATGATGCTGGCCATTCACCTTCCGAAAAACAGCAGCTCCGAGGATGTGCGCTTTAAAAAGAAATTGGTGATGGAATCCCTCGAGCCGCTGCAAAAAGAGGATGTGAAAGCGAGCGTTATCCGCGGCCAGTACAAAGCGGGAACGATCCAAGGAAAGCCCGTTATCGGTTATACTTCCGAACCAAGTATTGCGCAAACATCAATGAATGATACATTTATAGCCGCTAGACTTCAGATCGACGATGTGTTTTGGCGTGACGTCCCTTTTTATATTCGAACCGGCAAAAGAATGAAGGAGAAATCTACGCGAATCGTTATCGAATTCAAAGAACCTTTAAAGCAGCATTCTCGGGCTAATGACGAAAGTCAAATTCCTAATCTGTTGGTATTTGAAATCAGTCCAAACGAAGGCATTACGCTGCAATTAAATACAAGGGACCCGCAGCAAAAAGGGGAGTTCAAACCGATTCAAATCGATTTTCACACAAGTCGCAATGATGTGCCCGAAGCTTATGAAAATTTGCTGTACGACGCTTTGCACGGAGACCCAACGTTCTTTGCGCACTGGGATGAAGTTGAATTGTCCTGGAAATGGGTTCAACCGATCTTGCACGCATTTGAAGAAAATCTTGTTCCGCTTCATCTTTATGCTGCCGGCACTTACGGCCCTGCCGAGTCCGATGAGCTGCTCGCGAGAGACGGCTATCATTGGTGGTTCGATTCCAAGCCAGAGCAAGAAATAGAAACGATAAAAGGAGAACAATATGCCTATCACACAAACCATTGACCAGCTAGCTATTGATACGATCCGAACTTTGTCTATTGATGCAATAAACAGCGCTAATTCAGGCCATCCAGGCTTGCCAATGGGTGCTGCGCCAATGGCTTATGCCCTTTGGTCCAAACTGCTTAATCATAATCCGGCTCACGCCAAATGGTTTAACCGCGACCGCTTTGTTCTCTCTGCGGGGCATGGCTCGGCTTTACTTTATAGTCTCCTGCATTTGTCAGGATATAACGTGTCGATTGAAGATTTAAAACAGTTTCGCAAGCTGAACAGCAAAACGCCAGGGCATCCTGAATTTGGTCATACGGATGGCGTAGAAGCAACGACAGGACCTTTAGGTCAAGGTCTTGCTATGGCTGTCGGAATGGCAATGGCCGAAGCTCATCTAGCCTCGAAATTCAATCAGAGCGGTTTCCCGGTAATCGATCATTATACGTACGCGCTTGTCGGGGACGGCTGCTTGATGGAAGGCGTCGCGTACGAGGCAATGTCTATGGCGGGTCATATGAAGCTGGGCAAATTAGTTGTATTGTATGATTCCAACGATATTTCGCTGGATGGAGAGCTGAGCCTTTCTTTTGGGGAAAATATACAAAAAAGAGCGGAATCGGCTCAGTGGCAATATATAAGAGTCGAGGACGGCAACGACGCAGCTCAAATTACGAAAGCGATCGAAGCAGCTAAGCAAAACGATTCGCAGCCAACCCTTATCGAAATTCGGACGATTATCGGCTATGGAAGCAAGAAGGTAGCGGGAACGAATAAAGCGCATGGCAATCCGCTTGGCAAGGAAGAGGCAAAGGCAACCAAGGAGGTTTATGGCTGGCAGTACGAGGAAGAGTTTGCCGTTCCAAATGAAGTCAAAACCCACTTTGAACAGCTTAAGCATAAAGGCGGGGCAAAAGAAGAAGAATGGAACAGATTGTTAGCTTCCTATAAAGCGCAGCATCCTTCGCTTGGCGAGGAGCTCGAGCAGGTTATCGACGGGTCTGTTTTGTTTGAAGCGGAAGACATCCTTACGTTTGACGCGTCCAAAACCGTTTCTACCCGTATAGCAAGCGGTGCAGCAATCAATCACTACATCAAATCCGTTCCATCGATTTTTGGAGGCAGCGCCGATTTATCGCATTCTACGATGACGGATATTAGCGGAGAGCAAACCTTTGCGGTGGAGTCTTATGCGGGACGCAACATCTACTTTGGCGTTCGCGAGCATGCGATGGGCGCAGCCGGCAACGGCATGGCACTGCATGGCGGCGTAAAACCGTTCGTCAGCACTTTCTTCGTATTTAGCGATTATTTGCGACCGTCGATTCGTTTGGCTGCTCTGCAAAAGCTGCCTGTCATTTATGTCTTTACCCATGATTCGATTGCCGTTGGGGAAGATGGCCCGACTCATGAGCCAGTCGAGCACCTCGCAGCTCTTCGGACGATTCCGGGACTTACGGTCATCCGGCCAACGGATGCCAATGAAACGGCAAACGCATGGGCGTATGCGCTGCAGCAAAAACAAGGCCCGGTAGCGCTTGTCCTGAGCCGCCAAAACCTTCCCGTTTATGAAGCGACGAAAGCAAATGTTGACGGGGTGGCCAAAGGAGCTTATGTGCTGACGGAAACGAACGATCAGCCGGATGTGATCCTTATCGGAACGGGATCAGAAGTTTCTCTTGCGGTTAGCGCCAAAGCGGAGCTGGAGCGGGAAAACCTGTCTGTACGCGTAGTTGCGATGCCGAGCAGAGAGCTGTTCGACCGGCAATCCGAAGCGTACAAGGAGACTGTCCTTCCTGCTTCCGTCACGAAGCGGATGTCTATTGAAGCCGGCATCTCGCTCGGCTGGGAGCGTTACACGGGACCAACCGGAAAAGTATTGTCCATCGATACGTTCGGCGCTTCAGGACCCGGCAATGAAGTTATGGAGTATTTCGGTTTTTCAGTAAATAATGTGGTTCGCCTGACTAAAGAATTGCTCAGCAATTAAAAAATGGAGGTAGATCATTATGAAATTTTTTATTGATACGGCAAATGTGGAAGACATTAAAAAAGCGTACAAAATTGGCGTTTTATCCGGCGTAACGACGAACCCGTCTTTGGTTGCCAAAGAAGGAGTGAAATTCGAGGACCGCATTGCTGAAATTTTGCAAGAAGTGCCTGATGTTGAATCCGTGTCCGCTGAAGTCACGCCAGATGCGATTACAGCAGACGAAATGATCGCGCAAGCGAATGAATTGATCAAAATCAATAATCATGACAAAAACATTACGATCAAGCTTCCAATGACGCTTGCAGGCTTAGAGGCTTGCCGTTATTTAACCAAAAAAGGCGTTAAAACAAATGTTACGCTGATCTTCACGGTGAACCAAGCGCTCCTCGCTGCTCGTGCAGGCGCTACCTATGTCTCCCCCTTTCTGGGCCGCTTGGATGACATTTCGGAGGATGGTGTCCAACTAATCGTGAAGGTAGCCGAATTATTCCGCATTCATAGCCTGGACGCGCAAATTATCGCTGCTTCTGTCCGCCATCCGGATCACGTAACTCGCGTAGCGATGGCAGGCGCGCATATCGCAACGATTCCGTTCACGGTTATCGAACAAATATCGAAGCATCCATTGACGGATCAAGGGATGGAGAAATTCGCAGCCGATTGGAAAAAAACACTTTAAGAATGGATTCATAGAATGCGGATTGCATTGTGACGGTTATGGCACCGGCAATCGCTTTCCGCATTCTGCTCGATAATCAGGGAGGTATATACGATGCAAAAACAGCAAATTGGCGTGGTCGGCTTAGCCGTCATGGGCAAAAATCTTGCCTTGAACATGGAAAGCAAAGGGTTCTCGGTTGCTATATATAATCGTTCACCTGAGAAAACGAACGAGCTTTTGGCGGAAGCGTCAGGTAAAAACTTCGCAGGCACCTTCAGTGTCGAGGAGTTTGTCCAAGCGCTTGAGATGCCGCGTAAAATATTGATTATGGTAAAAGCGGGACAGCCGACTGACGATACGATTAATCAGCTCTTGCCTTACCTCAGTCAAGGAGATATTCTCATTGACGGCGGAAACGCGCATTTCCCCGATACGCAAAGAAGAAATAAAGATCTGCAAGCGAAAGGCTTCCGCTTTATCGGCGCCGGTATTTCGGGCGGCGAAGAGGGAGCGCTGAATGGTCCTTCCATTATGCCAGGCGGACAAAAGGACGCTTATGAGCTGGTAGAGCCAATCTTGACTGCAATTTCAGCCAAAGTTAACGGCGATGCTTGCTCCACTTACATCGGTGAAGACGGCGCCGGTCATTATGTTAAAATGGTGCACAACGGCATCGAGTACGGCGACATGCAGCTCATTGGCGAAGCGTATCATTTGCTAAAGGATGTACTGCATTTAAATACAAGCGAGCTGCATGACATATTCACGGAATGGAACAACGGCGAGCTGGATAGTTACTTAATCGAAATAACGGCTGACATTTTCGGCAAGACAGATCCGGATACAGGCAAGCCGATGGTGGATGTAATCCTTGATTCGGCTGGACAAAAGGGTACCGGGAAATGGACCAGTCAAAGCGCACTCGATTTGGGAGTTCCATTGTCCATTATTACGGAATCCGTGTTTGCACGGTTTATCTCCGCCATGAAAGAAGAACGCGTGGCAGCAAGCAAGTGGTTGAATGGCCCGGAGGCACCTTGCTATGATGGCGATCCTAAGGCGTTTATCGAGGCCGTTCGCAAAGCTTTGTACACGAGCAAAATCGCATCGTATGCGCAAGGCTTTGCACAGATGAGAGCCGCTTCCGACGAGTACAAATGGGGATTGAACTATGGCAGCATTGCGATGATATTCCGCGGAGGCTGTATTATTCGCGCCGGCTTCCTGCAAAATATTAAGGATGCTTATGATCGGGATCCTGCTCTGAAAAACCTGTTCTTGGACGATTATTTCAGAGGCGTAGTTGAAAGCTACCAAGAAGCATGGAGAAATGTAATAGCTATTGCTGTAACGAGAGGAATTCCGGTTCCTGCTTTTTCTTCCGCTTTAGCTTATTATGACAGCTACCGCTCTGAAAGGCTGCCAGCTAATTTGCTGCAGGCGCAAAGGGATTATTTTGGAGCGCATACTTTCGAGCGGCTTGACCAACAAGGCAGCTTTCATTTCCAATGGATGAAATAACGAGTAACCTTTTTAATGCAATCATTTCATCTGGTCGATTAATGTAACATCAAACAGAGCACTCTTATGGTTGATAATGAATTTTTTAGCTTTCATTATCGTATATAGGAGTGCTTTTCAATTTCACCTATTTACAAACCGTTAGTCGGTATATATTATAAACATATAAATAGTGAAATGCAGGAGGGATCACGAATGGAGCCACTTATTGTTCTTGTTGCCGTCACGCTGGCGATTCTTGTTGCTGGAGCCGCTGGGGTGCGCCGGTTGCGTCATTGGTCGGTTGCATTGCGGGGCGGGCTAGCGGCTATGTTTGTATTGACCGGTGTCGTCCACTTCGTCTTTATGCGCGCGGACCTCATCAGCATGGTTCCGCCAGCGCTGCCTAGTCCCGGCTTAATCGTCACCATTACGGGTATATTGGAGCTTGCTGGCGCTGCGGGACTGCTGCACCAGAGGACTGCCCCTTGGGCAGCCGGTGGTCTAACCGCCTTGCTCATCGCAATGTTCCCGGCGAATGTGTATGCTGCGCTCGCTGGCATAGCGGATAAATCGGCAGACACTTTGGTGCCGCGCACGCTTATGCAGCTAGTCTTCTTGTCAGCGACTATCGCAGTCTTGATATTCCATATGCGCCGTCGCACAACCATACAACGAAGAGCAAAAGAGATATAATTAGTCATAATTCGGTATGATGATGATGGAGGAATTATTTTGAAGCAAGAGGAACGCAGGGCACAAACGATACGGCAATTGCTTGAAGCAACCAAAGAGCTGTTAACGGGAAAAGGCTGTCACGAAGTCACCATGAAAGACATTATGGATAAATCGGGATTATCCAAGGGAGCTATTTTCCATTATGTTAAGAGTAAAAATGAAATTTTTGCCTGGGTGCTGCAAGAACAGCTCGAAGAGACCAACAAGAAATTTATGAACGAAGTGGAGCAGGTTCCAAAAACGTTCGACGGACCGATGCAAAAAATTTCAGAAAACCTTGCGAAGCTGGAAGACGAGCAGGACGTGACGAACAAGGTTCTCATGTATTTGTTTGGCAAGCAGGATGAGCCTGCGGTTGCGGAGGTGCTGAAAAACTTTTATGAGCGCTCCGTGTATTTATCCAAGCAATGGATTAAGAGCGGCCAGCAGCACGGTGTTATTCTAGAATCGGTTGATGCGGCCAAAACAGCTGAAATGTTCGTTTTGCTAACGCTTGGGCTGCGTGCCCGCTCTTCCTTTCCTATTACATCCATTGCATGTACTGCCCAAGATTTATCTTCATTTATGGTCGGTATGCTGAAAATCCAATAAACGCAAATCGAGCCCTAGAAGCGACTTCTAGAGGCTCTTTTTTTTTGATTATATTCAGGTTCTGCCGTACTTTCGATTTATAGGTTTAGTAAGATCAGATGGCCCAGTCGTTAAACGGCTCCTGATTAAATTCTTGCGGAGCGCGGCCCTTGATGACGAGCTCGGGATTTTTTACGGTAACTTTTGCTCCTGCTGGAACTGGCTTTGAGATAAAGACATTGCTGCCAATCACGACGCCTTTGCCGATAATCGTATCTCCACCAAGTATAGAAGCGCCGGAGTATACTGTCACATCTTCCTCTAGCGTAGGATGTCGCTTCACACCGTTCAGCAACTGTCCGCCTCGTGTAGAGAGCGCGCCAAGCGTAACGCCGTGATAGATTTTCACCCTGTCCCCAATGACTGTCGTCTCCCCGATCACTACCCCTGTACCATGATCAATAAAAAACCAGGAGCCGATGGCTGCTCCAGCATGAATATCGATCCCCGTAACGCCATGGGCGTATTCGGTCATCATACGCGGTATGAGAGGAACGGACAATAAATACAACTCATGCGCCAATCGGTAAATGCTCACAGCGAAAATTCCGGGATACGAGAAGATAATCTCATCCGTATGGTTAGCCGAAGGATCTCCGTCAAAGGCAGCTTGCACATCAGTTGCAAGTACATTCCGCAGCTCCGGGATTGTACTTAGAAATTCGTAAACGATTCTCTCCGTCTCTTGTTCAATATCGACGTTAGTTCTGTTTTTGTTGATCGGATGCCTTAAAACACGGCCGATTTGCTCCGACATCTTTTCATGGATCTCAATCAGCACATCGCCAATGCGATATTCCATTGTTTCATTGCTGATGTTTTGCTTGCCGAAGTATCCGGGAAACAGCAGTTCTCTAAGTAAATGGATGATTTCGACAATGGTATCTGCGTTGGGAAGTGGATGGGAGTCCAGTGATATCGTCAGCGGAACCTCTCGATGACTGGAAGCAATCGCAGAGACGAGGCTATTGATGTGATTGTGAAAATTTTTGCTCATTAGTACTTCCTCCTCAACGGTTATCCTTTAAATGCTATAGTAGCGGCTGATCAGAGCGGACAGAGATCCGCTCAGTGCTAAGCGCATGATCTCTCATCATTATAACAAACTATTCTTATAGGTTTAAAAAATAATTAAATTATATTTATAGACCAATATTCTGTCAAGAAATATATCATTCCGGGGAATTTCCAGCTTATAAAAATGCAAAACCGTATCACAATTCCAACCCCAAGATCGAAATCATTTCGTTTTGTTATATAACTAAAATAGCCAAAAAAATAATTGTTGTATAACAGCCTATTTAGTTATATAATGAACAACATAAACAACTAATTGTTATATAACACAAAGGAGGGGCTTCAAATGGATTGTCCGACATGTAACGGAAATGGAGAGCTTGATTGCATGTGTTGTTCTAGTTCGCATCTTGAGGAAGATCGGGATTGCGTGAAGTGCAAGGGGTTGAAAATTACCCCATGCACCAGATGCGGAGGAAATGGCTGTTTGGAGAAAGTGTAATAAGTAAGCGCATTCATTTCTAAGTGAAAACATTCAAACATCCGAGAGGGGTATATTTATGAATCAGCAACAGACAAACAACGATGTTCAAGTATTGCTCGAAAACTGGAAGTCCAAAAGATACGAGGGTGTTGTTCGTACCTATAAGCCGGAGGAAGTACTTCGGATTCGCGGGTCGGTTCTGGTGGAGCATACTTTGGCCAAACGCGGGGCGCAGCGGTTTTGGGAGCTGATTCAGGAGGAGGATTACGTTCACGCATTAGGCGCACTAACAGGAAATCAAGCGGTACAGCAAGTTAAAGCAGGCTTGAAGGCGATTTATCTCAGCGGCTGGCAGGTTGCTGCCGATGCGAATCTGTCGGGCCACATGTATCCGGACCAGAGCTTGTACCCGGCCAATAGTGTTCCTAACGTTGTAAAACGTATTAACCAAGCTTTGCAGAGGGCGGATCAAATCCAGCACTCCGAAGGCAAGAGCGATATTGATTTCTTCGCACCGATCGTTGCCGATGCAGAAGCAGGTTTCGGTGGTCCTTTAAATGTCTTTGAACTGATGAAAGCGATGATCGAAGCTGGCGCCTCGGCTGTCCATCTGGAAGATCAGCTCTCGTCGGAGAAGAAGTGCGGCCACTTGGGAGGGAAAGTGCTCTTGCCGACGCAGCAAGCGATTCGCAATCTGTTGGCGGCTAGACTTGCAGCAGACGTTATGGGAGTAGACACGGTATTGATTGCAAGAACGGATGCCAATGCAGCGCGCTTGCTGACGAGTGATGTTGATGAGAATGATCAACCGTTCTTAACGGGTGAACGTACGCCGGAAGGATTCTTCTATGTTAAGGATGGATTGGATCAAGCCATCTCAAGAGGTCTCGCTTATGCTCCTTATGCCGATATGATCTGGTGTGAAACCTCGGAGCCTAATATGGAGGAAGCAGAGCGATTTGCGAAAGCGATCCATAAGAGATTCCCTGGCAAGCCGCTTGCTTATAATTGCTCGCCATCATTCAACTGGAAGAAGAAGCTGAGCGATGAGGAAATCGCTTCGTTTCAGAAGCAATTAGGCCAACTCGGCTACAAGTTCCAATTCGTTACCCTGGCTGGATTCCATGCGCTGAACCATAGTATGTTCACTTTGGCGAAAAGTTATAAAGAACGCGGGATGTCTGCATACTCCGAGCTTCAGCAAGCGGAATTCGCCATCGAAGCAGACGGTTACGAGGCTACTCGCCACCAGAGGGAAGTAGGCACAGGATATTTTGATGAAGTAACGCAAGTTATTTCAGGCGGCACCTCAACAACGAAAGCTTTGACAGGTTCCACGGAGCAGGATCAATTCAGTTACTAGTAATTCAGTTGTTAGTAATTCAGTTGCTAATACTCAATCTTCCCAAATGTTAAACGGAAAAGGAGGGCTAAGATGAATGAACAAATGGAGCTTAGCGGCTTGGAAGTTACAGGGGAAATCCGAAATGCTGCATATGGGGAAATTCTAACCTCTGAAGCATTAGCTTTCGTCAAGAAGCTGGAGAAGCAATTCGGACCCACGCGCAGCGAACTTCTTAATCTTAGGAAAAAAAGGCAGAAGGACATTGACGAAGGTCAACTGCCGGATTTCTTGGAAGAAACATCGGAAGTGCGGAATGGCGATTGGCGTGTATCAAGTACTCCGAAGGAACTGCAAGATCGCAGAGTCGAGATTACGGGGCCAGCGGGAGACCGGAAAATGGTTATAAACGCCTTGAATTCCGGAGCTAAGCTTTACATGTCTGATTTTGAGGATGCGAACTCACCTACCTGGTCGAATACGATTGACGGGCAGATAAATCTTAGAGATGCGGTAAATGGCACGATTGAATACGTGAGCCCTGATGGGAAACGCTATGCTCTCAATAAGGAACCGGCCATATTAAAGGTCCGTCCTCGCGGCTGGCACATGGTGGAGAACCATGTAACCATTAATGGAAATCCTATTTCCGCAAGCCTATTCGATTTTGGATTGTTCTTCTTTCACAATGCCGCGACATTAATCCGTAAAGGAAGCAGTCCATATTTCTATCTTCCCAAAATCGAAAGTTACCGGGAAGCGCGGCTGTGGAATGATGTATTTACGTTTGCGCAGCAGGAACTGGGGATTGACCAAGGGTCGATTAAAGTTACAGTATTGATCGAAACGATTCTTGCCGCATTCGAAATGGATGAAATCATTTATGAGCTTCGCGAGCATATTGTCGGATTGAACTGCGGACGCTGGGACTATATTTTCAGCTATATCAAGAAGCTAAGGAATCAACCGGATGTCATATTGCCCAATCGCAGTATGATTACGATGACATCTCCTTTTATGAGGGCATATTCTTTGCTCGCAATAAAAACCTGCCACAAACGCAATATCCATTGCATTGGGGGCATGGCAGCTCAGATTCCTATCAAGAATAACCCGGTTGCTCATGAGGTCGCTATGGAGAAGGTGCGACAGGATAAGCTTAGGGAAGTGACAGACGGGCATGACGGAACTTGGGTCGCCCATCCAGGACTTGTGCCCGTAGCAATGGAAGTGTTCAATACCTGGATGCCTAAGGCTAATCAGGTCGAGAAGCAGCTGGATCAGCTGCAGATTACTTCCGAAAGCTTATTGGAAATCCCAGTAGGTGAGATAACCGAAGAGGGAGTAAGAATGAACGCATCCGTTGGCGTTCAATATCTTGAAGCTTGGTTAAGAGGATTGGGTGCTGTTCCGATCCATCACTTGATGGAGGATGTTGCGACCGCAGAAATATCAAGGGCTCAGCTTTGGCAATGGATTCATCATCCGGGTGGCATTCTAGCGGATGGGCGCAAGGTTACGGCCGAGATGTTTGAAGAAATCTTGCAAGAGGAATTGGAGAAAATCAAAAGCGAGATCGGTATTGACCTCTATACGGAACGTAAATATGGAATAGCCAGTTCGATTTTCAAAGAGATGACGATATGCGACACCTTCGAAGATTTCCTCACTAATCCCGGTTATGCCTCTCTGCTATCAGTAGAAGCATGATCGAAAGGTGAAAATGATAAAGCTTCCAACTGCTCTATCCTGTATGGGATAAGAACGGGATGGAAGCTTTATCTATTTATCCCTTTGTTATTTTGATTCTCCTTCATATATAATAATGGAATACAGGGCGGAGATGAGGTGGGAGCAATCACGGATTTGGACGAGTTTTCGACGAAGCATGATCAAATCATTCAATATATCCAAGGTCTCGAGGTGGGCTCGCGGATTTCCGTCCGCAAGATCGCACTTACGCTGGAAGTCAGCGAGGGTACAGCTTACCGGGCTATCAAGGATGCGGAAAATCGCGGAATCGTTAGCACGAACGGGCGTGCGGGCACGACCAGAATCGAGAAGAAACAGAGTCAGAGACAGAGCATCGATAAATTAACGTTCGAAGAGATCACGAGACTTGTCGATGGAACTGTGCTTGGCGGGGCGGCTGGCTTGCATAAGGAATTAAATAAATTCGTGATCGGCGCCATGCAGCTGGAAGCGATGATCCGCTATATCGAACAAGGTAATTTGCTAATCGTCGGCAACCGAAACAAAGCGCACTCCAGCGCCTTGACGCTAGGGGCCGGGGTGCTTATTACCGGTGGTTTCGATACGACAGCCGAAGTTAAAGAGCTTGCAGATCAGCTTGAATTGCCTGTCATAAGCTGCACTTATGATACCTTTACGGTCGCTAATTTGATTAACCGTGCGATTTATGAGCGAATGATCAAGAAGCAAATTATTCTTGTTGGAGATATTCTTCGCAAGGACGTAAAAGTTGTATTCATGAGCGGCAGCGATAGCGTTGAAAAATTAGTGAAAAAAATCGAAGAAACGAAACATAACCGTTTTCCCGTTGTGGACGACAAGCATAAACCGATCGGCATGATTACGAACAAGGACGTCATCGGGGCTCCCGGTGGTCAGAAGCTGGCCGAGTTGATGACGAGCAATCCCATTACAGTTACGGTCAATACGTCCATCGCTTCGGTAAGCCATACTATGGTATGGGAAGGAATAGAGCTCATTCCGGTCATCGACGAGATTGGGAAGCTAATCGGTGTCATCAGCCGGAAAGATGTGCTTAAAGCGATGCAATATGTTCAGATGCAGCCGCAATATGGTGAAACCTTCGAGGATCAAATATGGTCAGTCTTCGAAGAATCGAGAACTGACAATGGCGATTTGCGCTTCCGTGGCAGGGTTACCGCCCAAATGATCAACCAAGTCGGATACATATCGGAAGGAATGATGGGCAGCTTAGTTACGCAGTCTGTCAACCGAACCATGAAAGAGCATCGAAAAGGGGATTTGCTCATCGACAGCACCTCTACTTATTACCTTGCGACTGTCGAGATTGACAGCATTGTGGAAATCATACCTACCGTCATCGAGCTTACCCGCAGGTTTTGTAAAATCGAAGTCGGTATGTTCACCGGATCAAAGATGGTTGTAAAATCAATCGTTACGGCACGCTGGCTTGGCCAATAATGGCGTTTAAGAAGGACTTTCAGTTCAAGCTGAAGGTCTTTTTTTATGTTCACTCATAATGATTAAAAATTCTATAATTGTAATAAACTTGATAATAAATAGATATAGTTGGAATTGAAAGAAAAATATCCAATTTTAATAAAGGTAAAAATATACATTGTTATAGTAATAAACAATAATCAGTAGAAAAGAGCGCTTACATCGTAGTTATGTGACATTATATTTAGTTTGTATAGAAAGTATGATTTGCATAGAAACATATTTTTTTCAAAGAAAGGGGATTCCTAATGACGAGAAGGAAAAAGAAAGTATTAAGTTTGGTCTTGTTTTTCTCGATGTTGTTAACAACTTTTTCCACAGCTATTGGACCTGCTTTATCCGTTCATGCTGAAGAAGCACCCGTTCAAAAAAACATTGTTTCATTTGCTGTAGCTGATCAAATTGGCAATTCTATTATTGATGTGAGCGCACATACTGTACATTTTAAAATGCCTTTTGGCACTGACTTGACAACGCTTACACCTACAATCGCGGTTTCATCTGGCGCAACGATTTCCCCTGCCTCAGGCGAGGCTAAAGATTTTACATCACCTGTTACCTACACGGTAACGAGCGACAGTGAACCGGACAGCCCTCAGATCTGGACTGTAACGGGTTCGCTAGCCGAAAAAAGGATTACGCTTGATTCCTCAAATGCGCTTCTAAAAAGCAATTTTGACTGGGCAATCGGTCAAGCGCTTGAGTTTGTCCAAACGGGCAAGAGCGGACCGGTCAACGTGAACAAAACGGGTGGTCAACCAGGTCCGTTTTCCTATATCCCATCTTATTGGGCGGGATATAAACATCGCACTGCGTTCTATAGCAGAGACTTTGTCCATCAAGCGCCAGGAGGACATATGCTGGGGCTTGACAATGAAAACTTCAGCATGTTCAAAACCTTTGCTAAAGGGGCAACGGCAGCTAGAAAATGGTACACCCTTTGGGCGTATAACTTTGACGGCTCCAACTATACGATTGACTACAAAAGCGACACGAACTTTGTACGCGAGGTACCGATCCAATTCGAGTTGGTAGAGAAGGCATATAAGCAATACTTGTGGACAGGAAATGACGCATACATCAATGATCCTGACATGTGGAATTTCTACACGAAGGTCTTAACGGATTATATTACGCTGCATGATACGAACGGCAATGGCGTTGCTGAGGGCACAGGCGGCGGGATATTTGCTGGTGCAGCAAGCTATAACGAGAGAAGTGGAGAACCGATTATCGAAGCGGGCGATGCGATCGGATCACAGTATCAAGCATTGCTGGCTTATGCGAACATGCTGAAGGCAAAAGGCTTGAATGCCGAATCAACGGCAGCCTTCGCTAGAGCGCAGGACCTTAAAAATTATTTCAACAATGAGTGGAGCGTTAAGAACGGCGACAAAACAGGCAACTATGTCAGAGCATTGAATGCTGACAAAGTAACGAGATATACCGATTTCGGCAAAGAGAACAGCTGGTTTATGCCAATGAAGCTCATTACCGAGCCAGGTCAAAGAAACAGCAATTACCTCGATTATATTTCGAGCCAAATCGGCAACGGTTTGATCTATGCAACACCGACTACGAAGGCGACACTGGATAAACCTAATTCTCCTGCGAACGTCGAGGCATATAGCTATTTGCCAGATACTTTCTATCCGTATAACCGGGTAAACGAAGGTTGGAAATGGTTGAAATTCCTTATGGAAACAAGACCGAACAGACATGAGCAATTTGCTTCAGGTACGCTGACAAACGGCGAGTATCCGGAAATTTCGTATACCCTAATCGGCAACATTGTTGAAGGGTTGATGGGCATTGAGCCTAATGCGCCGCAGCATTCGGTTGTAACCGCGCCAAGGCTTGCGAGCGAAGTTCCCGATGTCAAAGTAGATTTCCTGCAAATGGGACAAAATGATATTAGCGTATCTCATACTGGTAACACCAAAACAGAATTTAAAAATAGATCCGGTTCACAACCGCTTACGTGGGAAGCGCGTTTCTATGGCAACTATCCTACGATTAACGTGAATGGAACTGATCAACCCGCACTTCATAAAACAGTGAACGGCGAAAAGGTAAGCTACATCACGACATCGGTTGCGGTTGGTGCAACTTCTCTAGCAGAGGTCAGCACATCTGGTGCAGCAGAAAAGGCAGAAGCGCCTGTCAGCGACAAGCCATCAGGCATGTTCGATAAAACGATTAAAGTAGCGTTGTCAACTTCAACTCCAGATGCAAAAATCTATTACACATTGGACGGGAAAACGCCAACAAGAAACTCAAATCTTTATACTGGCCCGTTCGTCATTCAAAAAACAGCTACTATGAAGCTGTTTACCGCCAGTGAAAATCTGTTGGACAGCGACGTCGCTTCTTATGAGTATACGATTAACGCACCAATTGTGGATAAACCGACTCCGAATAAAGAGCCGGGCACGCACAGCAATTTTTTATCGATTGAATTAAGCACGGCTACAGCTGGTGCGGACATTTATTACACGGTTGACGGCACGACGCCGACTAGAAACAGCAGCAAATATGTAAATCCTATCGCAATTACAAAAACAACGACCGTAAAAGCGATTGCGTACAAGGATGAGTGGGTAGATAGTGACGTAGTGACCTTAGCGTATGCAATAGTGTTGCCAAAGGCGAATACACCAACAGCTAACAAGGCAGCGGGACGCTACGATCAGGCGATCCAGGTTTCTCTTGATTCTGGAACAGAAGGCGCCTCGATCTATTACACAACAAACGGCGATACGCCGACGAAAGACAGTACGCTTTATACAGGACCAATTAACATTGCTCAATCGACAACGATAAAGGCTATTGCTGTGAAGGAAATGTACTCGAACAGCGATGTCGCATCCTTTGCTTATCGCATCGTCACAGGTCCTTTGCCAGAACCGGCAAGCGCACCTGCCTATCTTTCCGACTTGAACTGGGTAAGTGCAACGACCGGCTGGGCGGGGCATCCACCGCTGAAGGATCATGGCATTAACAGCGCTACAACGCCGATTAAGGTCAATGGCGTAACTTATGCAAAAGGGATCGGAGTCAATGCAACTTCAATTATTAAATATAACATTGGCGGCGGATACGGTATTTTTAAAGCTGTAATCGGTATTGACGACGTCCAAAATAAGAAGGGCACAGCTACCACCCTTTGGTTTGAAGTGTTGGGGGATGGATTCTCTCTTTATAAGAGCCCGACAATGAACACGGTGAACGGTCCAGCGGCAGGCATTCCAATTGAATTGGACATCGTAGGTGTAAACGAGCTTACACTTATTGTCAACGATGCAGGCACACCTACAAATAACCCTTCGAACAGCGATCACGGTGACTGGGCTGATGCTCGAATCATCCCGCGTGTTGTTCCGGTAACAGGTGTGACGGTTAGCGAGACAGCTCTCAGCCTAACGACGGGAGATAAGTCAACGCTGGCTGCGACAGTCGCACCTGCGAATGCGTCGAATGCTGGCATAGAGTGGAGCACTAGCGACTCGGCTGTTGCAACAGTAAGCAGTGCGGGAGAAGTCTCCGCTGAAGCACCTGGTACAGCAACCATAACAGTTACAACGCTGGATGGCGGCTTCAAGGCAACGACAGCTATCACGGTAAAAGCACCTCATGTAGCGGTAACGGGTGTGAACGTAAGCAAGACAGAACTCAGCTTAACGAAGGGCGAAAAGTCTCAGCTGCAAGCAGAAATCCTACCTGCGAATGCGACGAATCATGACGTAGAATGGAGCAGCAGCAGTTCTGCAGTTGCAACGGTAAGCAGCGAAGGAGAAGTTACCGCAATAGCTCCGGGCAAGGCGACCATAACGGTGACAACGAAAGAAGGCGGGTTCAAGGCAACGACGACTGTTACGGTACATGCTAGACAAGTAACAACAGTAGATTTAAATGGAAACATCATGGTGCATATAGATACTGATGCAGCCGGCAAAGCTAGTGTAGTTTTAAGTGCTGATGATATGAATACTGCTGCGGCAAAAACGACGAATAAATTAATCAATATCACGATTAAACCAGATGCAGGCACCAAGGAGGTCGCAGTCCTCGCCCCTGTCGCGGGTCTGAAGCAGAATACAGGCTTGGTTATAAATACGGGTTCAGCGAATACGTTTATTCCTTCCGACATGCTGGTCAATAAAAATGGTACGGATGCAGCTGTTCTAGAGCTTTCTGTGAAGCAGGTTGACAAAGACATGCTGCCGCCTGCGACACAAGCTATAATCGGACAAAACACAGCATTGGATTTTAATCTCGTACTAGATGGCAATGCAGTAAGTGATTTTGGAGGCAGAAGCTTAGAAATTAATCTGCCTTACACCTTGAAAATAGGTGAAGATCCAAATAAAATTGTCGTTTATTTTATCAATAACGAAGGCAAGCTGGAAATCGTAAAGAATAGCAGTTACAATTCATCAACAAGCAATGTCCATTTTTCAGTCAAGCAACTCGGCAAATATGCAATTGTACCAGTTAATTAAACAGTGTTGCAGTTGTACGTTAGGTTTCTCTATCTAAGGCAGTAGAAAAAAAAGGCATTCAAGAAAGACTTTCAATTCGGAAATCGAATTGAGAGTCTTTTTTTGATTAAGGCTGCCATCGTAATCTTAAGTAGAACAAGCGCTCCTGTTTATTTTTCTAAAAAAAGGGCATTCTAATAAAATGGGGAACAAGTGTTCCGTTTCATTGGGAGGTGCTGACGATATGTTGGAGATTATTGAGGATATTGAAGCGAAGATCAAAGTGCTTCAATCACAAATTGAAAACAGAAAAAGCTGTGAGAGGTTTAATTTCAGTCCTGAATCAGATAATCAATACAAGCTGCTAGTATTAATGATCGAGCTGGAAAAGTGGGAAGCTTCGTTAAAGCTGCTGCTTCATTATCAAAATAAAAGAGGATTCCCTGTTAAAAGGAAAAGCAAAGATTTTGAAAAAATGATACAGCTTCAAATTAGAGATATGCCTGGTTCAATCAGGAGAGAGACATGCTCTTTAATGATTGAATATATGAAGCAGCTGGAATGGAAAATTGAAAATAGCGATGGGTTTCTGTTGGACGATGTTGGAAATTGAGAATATAAGTTCAACAGCTTTATCAAATTTAAGCACATAGACATGTAGGTACTTTCCACTCGTTTAGGATATAATTGGGAAATGAGTTCATGTACTAATTACATTCATAAAGATAGAGAGGGCAGGTGCCGGCATGAAATTTAATGAATATCGTTATGAGCGTCCTGATGTTAAGGAGTTGGAGCAAAAGATCAGAGTGCTGCTGGAATCGTTTAATGCAGCTGACAGCTATGAGAAGCAGGATGAGGTTATGGCTGCATTTAATAAGCTTCGAAGCGAATTTGATACGCAGCAGCAAATTGCGAGCATACGCCACTCCATTGATACGAACGATGAGTTTTATAAAGCGGAGCAGGACTTTTTTGACGAGAACGGGCCGATCGTACAGGAATACTTAACTGATTATTACCACTCGCTCGTGCATTCAAAGTTCAGGACTCAATTGGAAAATAAGTGGGGTCGCCAGCTTTTTCAGCTGGCAGAGCTGGCGCTTAAGATTTTTAGCCCAGAGGTTATTGAGGACCTGCAGCGGGAAAACAAGCTGACGACGGAATACGACAAGCTGATTGCATCGGCAAAAATTATGTTCGAGGGCGAGGAGCGGACGCTTTCACAGCTCGCGCCATTCCAGCAGTCAACGGATCGCGATATGCGAAGACGCGCTACGGAAGCGTCATCGGGCTTCATGGCCGAGAACGAGGAAACGTTTGACCGCATCTATGATGATCTAGTTAAGGTGCGGACAAAGATTGCAAGGAAGCTTGGCTTCAGCAACTACGTCGAGCTTGGCTATGCAAGAATGTCACGAACCGACTACACGGCCGAGATGGTAGCGAATTTCCGGAAACAAGTGCTGGAGGGAATTGTGCCGATCGCATCGAAGCTGAGGGAGCGCCAGCAAGCAAGAATCGGTGTGGATCAGCTATTGTACTACGACGAGAATTTCAGCTTTAAATCAGGAAATGCGACGCCTAAGGGAGATCCGGAATGGATCGTGAGCAATGGCGCGAAGATGTATGAACAATTATCTCCGGAGACGGATGAATTTTTCCGCTTCATGCAGGATAACGATCTGATGGATCTCGTCAGCAAGAAGGGCAAGCAAAGCGGAGGATACTGTACCTATATTAGCGAATACAAAGCTCCATATATTTTTTCCAACTTTAATGGGACATCAGGCGACATCGACGTTCTAACCCATGAAGCGGGCCATGCTTTCCAGGTATATGAGAGCAGGAATTTTGAGGTTCCGGAATACAGTTTTCCTACTTATGAGGCTTGTGAGATTCATTCCATGAGCATGGAGTTTTTCACTTGGCCGTGGATGAACCTCTTCTTCGAGGAGGATGCGGATAAATACCGCTTTGACCATTTAGCAAGCGGCTTGATTTTCCTTCCATACGGCGTCACGGTGGATGAATTCCAGCATTATATTTATGAGAACCCGGATGCGACACCAGCCGAGCGTAAAGAGGCATGGCGGGAAATTGAGCGCAAATATTTGCCTCACCGCAATTATGCGGATAATCAATATCTGGAGCAAGGCGGCTTCTGGCATAAGCAGGGGCATATCTTCCGCACGCCATTTTATTATATTGATTACACGCTGGCTCAGATCTGTGCCTTTCAGTTCTGGAAACAGATGCATGAGGATCGTACTGCGGCATGGGCAGATTATGTGAAGCTTTGCTGCCTTGGCGGAAGTTTGTCCTTTACGGAGCTGGTGAGAGTAGCTGGGCTGAAATCTCCGTTCGAGGACGGCTGCGTTTCCTCGGTCATCGGCAGCATCGAGAGCTGGCTGGACAGTGTTGACGATATGGCTCTTTAAAATAAGGGAATAAAGCATGCGGAAAGGCACAATTTGATGCCGATTTTCATACCGTTTACATGTAAAAGCAGCCATTTCGGCTGCTTTTTTTAATGAAATCAAACAAAAGGAAAACGATATTTAACTCGAAAAAAAGGGAATATCGGCTATGATAGAAATCTCTTAAGCAGTAATTTCAAAATGAACCTTTTAATTGAAAAAAATATAACGAAAAGGGGGATAAGGAAGCTCGTATTAAATCAATCGAAGCGGAGGTTATTTATTGTGAGTTATCGTAAAACGTTGACTAAATGTAAGTCTGCATTTATCGTCGTTGTTTCTTTTGCTGTCGTATTTGGAGGTGTTTTCACAGACACCATTCTAGGAGATACGGAAGTACACGCATCAGACAGCAAGTATAACAACGAGAAAGTAACGGGTGTATTGGGCTGGCACGCGACCCCGTACAGCAGAAACTTTACCGAACCGCTCATGAAAGCAAATACCGACTGGATCGCTGATCAGTTTAAGCAGTACGGCTATGAATATATATGCTTGGACGGATGGGTTGGAGATGCGACCACCCGCAACGAGAATGGTTACCTTACGACTTACAACAACTGGGAGCATGGCTGGAAATATTGGGCGGATTACGTGCATTCCAAAGGGCTGAAGCTGGGAATCTATTATAATCCTTCGTGGCTTCATCAGGATTTTGTCCAAGATGACAGCTTGAAGGTTGTTGGCACGAATATTCCATTGCAAAATATCGTAATTAAAGATGCGAAATATATGCATCAAACCAGGTATATGGTAAATCCGGAAGCAGAGGGCTCTAAGGAATACGTACAGGGGATGATTAAATATTTTATAAGTCAAGGCGTGGATCTGCTTAAGATTGACTTTTTGAGATATTATGAGAACGCTTACGGACACGCTGCGGTAAAGCAATTATATGCATGGATTCGTGAAGCGGCTGGCGACGAGCTTATTTTATATTATGCCAACACCAACAACGTCAATCATGCCGAGGATGAAATGACGACGGCGAATCTGCTGAGAGCGAGCGAGGATTGGAGGACGGATGCGGCAAGTCCAGGCTTATGGTACCACACCAGCAATCGAAGCAAGGGCGTAACGAAAACGGATACTTGGCCGCCAGCCTACAATCTGTTTGATGGGTTTATTTCTTTCTCCGATTTGTCTGGACGAGGGAAAGTTGCTATTGACGGAGATTACACCGTTCTTAGCACGGGCGGCAATGCGAGCACCGACGCAGAGAAGAAAACAAGAATCAGTTTGCTTGCGATGGCGGGCAGCAGCATAAATATTGGCGATAAATATAATGAAATCGGAAAAAATGGATACTACTACACGAATTGGGAAATTCTAGATTTGAATAAGCGCGGATTTTACGCACAGCCATTATCTACGGACAATACAAATCCACTTAGCCAAATATGGAAAGGCAAGCTGCCTGACGGCACTTGGGTTGTCGCATTATTTAACCGTGAGGATACCCCACAGACAAGAGCTATCGATTTTAATGCTGATTTGGGCTTAACGGGCGAATATCTAGTGAGCGACATGTGGTCTCACGCTAAGCTAGGCACGATGTCATCCTATAGTGAGAGCATCGCGCCCCGCAGTACCCGGCTATTGAAAATATCAAAGCTAATCATGGAGCCATATGGAGCTCATTTCTCAGGTACGCAGACGGTTGCCCTGTCAACGTATGATCCGCAAGCGGAAATCCGTTACACGACAGACGGCAGTGAGCCTACCGCTAGCTCCGCTCTCTATAACGGACCTTTTTCTGTTGACCAAACGACGACAGTTCGTGCCAAAATGATAAGCGGCGACGGCCAAGGCTATGATGCAGAAGCTCTGTTTGTCAAAACAAGCACAGACCCGATTGAAGATGTTGCTGCATTACTATCGACGCTCGCGGCGCCAGCGCTGGGCGACACAAAGATTTTATTGCCTGAGCTTCCTGGCGGCTACAGCGTAACCATTTTGAGCTCAAGCGCTGAGCATGTGATCAGCAAGGATGGCGCGATCACCCCGCCTGCAACGGATCAAACGGTAAGTCTCATACTTCAAATCAAGAGGGATTCCGATGGCGTCACCAAAGAGAGTTCACCCATTCAAGTGAAGGTGCCAGGCACTAACAGCGGTCCTGTTGATCCAGAGCCTATTGAAAGCATCATTTATGCAGCTTCGACACTTCCATTTGCGGTTAATGAAGGCGGCCCGTCCACGGGCAAAGCATCAGGCGGCAACTCAGGCTCAGGGCAATATTTTCAGACTACATCTTCCCCGGCTGTAAACGATTGGGTAGAACTAACGTTGGATGTGAAGGAGGCTGGCAAATATAAGGTTGAATTCAGTTACAAAACGAATAAAAATAGAGGGATTTCCCAGCTATATGTTGATGGCGTACCACAGGGCCCGCCAGTAGATCAGTATAAGGCTACGCAGGAGTTCCCGGTTGCAAATCTTGGCGGGATCAACCTCACAGCGGCGGGCAATCATAAATTCAGATTCGTAGTAACGGGCAGAAATGCCGAAAGCACAGCTAATAATCTCACTTTCGATTATATTAAGCTAACCAAATTGAAAGCGGATGGAGATCTTGATCTTCATGCGATTGTGAGCGGAATTACTTCGATCCCTGCTCCAGCGAAGGATGCTGCGAAGCTGACGCTGCCAACCGTACCGGACGGCTATACGATCTCAATTCAACAATCGTTGAATTCGTCAGTCATTCATTCAAATGGAACGATCACTCCTCCAGATACGGATACGACTGTTCATCTCGTGTTGGAAGTGACCAGAATCTCGGATGGCTTGTCGGCTGCAACGAATGAAATACCTGTTCTAGTACCAGCCAAGTCATCTGGCGTTGTAAAAAGCGCTAACACAGATATTCAATTGAAGGGCCCGCATCCTTATCTGGCAGCCGTAGATTTATCGAAGCATACGCTTTCTGTACTAAACGGCGCAAAGGCAGCGGATATTTTGGGTCATTTCGAATCGACCGATGGCTCTGTCCAGTCTTTAGTCGTTATGAGCACAGGCGGCAGCCGAGAGCCTAAAAAACCGGTTCAGAAAAAACCTGGCGCATCGCTTGCTTCCGGGGATAAAGTTATCGTCACAGCGGAAGACGGTTTGACATCCCAAAGCTATACGATTGCAGCTGCCATTCCTAAAAAGACGGATTTGCCTTACCAAGTGGAGGTAATTGCTGAAGATCTTCATATTCCATGGGCGTTTGACATGGCGCCGGATAAAACGCTCTATTTTACGGAACGAAATGGCAAAGTACGATTAATGCGCAATGACGTTTTGGCAGCACAGCCTGTTATTGATCTATCAGCTCATTTATTCCTTAAAGGAGAAAGCGGATTGCTCGGAATCGTGCTTGATCCAAATTTTGAAACGAATCGATACATGTATGTCTACCAGTCTTATATTAAATCGGACACAATTGCGGCTAACCGTGTATTGCGCTTGATCGTATCTGCAGATGGCAATACGGCTGCGATTGACAAAACGCTGCTGGACAATATTCCAGCTACGGCAGCTACCGGAAACGGCAATCATAGCGGCGGACGAATGAAGATAGGTCCTGACGGTTATTTGTATGTGACTACGGGTGAAACCTATGTTTCCTCCAAAGCGCAGGACTTGAATGATTTAGGCGGCAAAATTTTGCGACTGAAGCTGGATGGAAGCGTGCCAGCGGGTAATCCGTTTGTTGGTCTTCCAACCGCTGATTCATACGTCTACAGCTATGGACATCGAAATCCGCAAGGACTGGCTTGGCAGCCTGGAACGGATGCGTTGTTCAGCTCCGAGCATGGCGATGCAGGTCATGAAGAAATTAATCGAATTGTGCCAGGGGGCAATTATGGTTGGCCGATTATAGAAGGAGATTTGGAAATGGTTGTGGATGAAGTAACGCTCAGTACCCCGATTTTCCATACCGGCACCGACCGATTAGCACCTTCTGGCATTGCGTTTATCAAGCATGGACCGTGGTCAGGCAAACTGATGGTCACGAATTTAAGAGGATCGCAATTGATGCTGATGTCCTTTGAAGATGGAAGAATAATTACAGAGGCGTATTTCAATAAAGAGTATGGACGGATTAGAGATGTGTTCGAGGATGCAGAGGGCAACATTTATATTTCATCAAGCAACCATTCGACGCCGAATAAAGATCGCGTTGTGAAGCTTACGCCTACCGTTGCTGCACAGACAGCGGAGGAAATTGCAGCGACGATTATAACGATTGCTGCACCTGCGAAAGACGCTGCACGTATAACGCTGCCGCAAGTACCGGATGGATATTCGGTGTCGATAAAGACTTCGAGCGAACCAGCTGTTGTTAAGACAGACGGTACGATTGTGCCGCCTAGCAATCAAACAGCTTTGACACTCATACTCGAAGTGACTAGAACGTCCGACGGAACGAAAGCGATTACTGGTCCAATAGAAGTCATTGTGCCAGCCAAGAGCAATCAAGGCTCAGACAACTCGAACAACTCAGGAAATAACAACGGGTCAACGAATACCGGCAGCGAAAACAAAGCATCGTACACCGTCAAATTGCAGGAGCTGAACAAGCCGGCAGTAGACGGCAAGGTTGCCATTAAGGCAGCGAATGATGTGAAACAAATCGTATTGCCTTTCAACGCTGGCGACTTGCTTGCCACCCATGCGCTCGCTATTTCGAATGACAACCTATCCATTGAGATACAGGCAGAAGTGTTGAAGCAGCTGCAAACGCTCGCTTCAGCGACTGACATGAAGGATGGCACTATCGTACTAGATTTCAATCCGCTAACGGCGACGGAGGCAGACCGAATTATAGCAGCAGGAGAATCGTCAAGCCAAGCTCAGCTTAAGCTTTCCAGCGAAGTATATGAGCTCAGCTTGGCAGTCGTGGCAAAGGACGGAAAGTCCTCTCATTTAGCTCAATTCAATCAACCGATAACGATTCGATTGAAAGTAGACAGCTCTTTGAACCAGAGCCTGGCAGGCATATATTACCTCGCCGACAACGGTACGCTTGAATATATCGGAGGGCAATACATGGACGGAGAGATGGTCGCTGCTGTTTCGCATTTCAGCAAATATGCCGTGCTGGAGTTTAAGAAGACATTTGCAGATTTGCCATCGACGCACTGGGCATTGCAGCCGATTCAAGAGCTGACGGCCAAGCACATTGTGAAAGGAACGAGCGCAACGGCCTTTGAACCAGATCGTGCCATTACCCGTGCGGAGTTTACGGCACTGCTCGTGAATGCGTTAAAGCTATCGTCATCGGGGGAAATCAAGTTCGCGGATGTAAAAGCAAATGATTGGTATGCGGAGGCAATAGCGATTGCGGTGAAAGCCGGAATCGTATCGGGCAAGAGCGAATCTCTCTTTCATCCGATGGATAACATTACCCGTGAAGAAATGGTCACGATGTTAATCAGAGCTTATGAAGTGATGAGCGGCAAGAAGATTGACACTTATATGGAATCGAAGTTTAGCGATGCAAGCGAGGTTTCATCGTGGGCAGTAAATTACGTGAACGCAGCGGGAGAATTAGGCTTGGTCAAAGGACGCCGTGCAGGGGAGTTCATGCCAAAAGGAATAACTACGCGCGCGGAAGCGGCACAGATCATCTATAATTTGCTCAAGAAGTAATGATGTTTTTAAGGAGCTGTCTCAAAAGGTTATCGACCTTTAAAGACAGCCTTTTTTATCTGAGAGCAGCCTTCAAACGGGCGGCAGGGCGCTCCGCCAGCGGAAATGAGGGTGTCCCAAAAGCCAAAGGCTTTAGGGGCACCCTTTTTTTTATAGTAAGTGAAGCATTAACGTTTTGCTTTATAGATGGCAGGCGTAGTATTGGTTCTCGGAAGTTACTTCAAAACCAACGCTTTGGTATAGAATTAATGCACGCTTATTTTCGGTGACGACTCCTAATCGGATGTGGGTGCGTTGTTCTTCCAACAATATACTTACAGCCTTCGAAAGAACCTCACGCCCCATTCCTTTTCCTTGATAGGTAGGGAGTATGCAAAAATCATGAATAACGGCAGTCGATGGATTGATGTGATTGATTCGGATGATGCCGACATTCACGCTATTCATCAAGGCGATATAGGTCACTCGAGAAGGCTCATTCGTACGGGTAAAATATTCGCGTGTCCATTCCTCTGAATCGCCAAAGGATTGAGATGAGCACTGCACCATTGATTTGTTCAAAATGTTTGCATTGTTGCTCTAGTATAACGATTGCATCGATTTGTTCCTTAGAATCATATTTCATAGCTATTAATTCATATTTAGGCATAGTTGCAGCACCCTCAATGGTGAAGGAAAACACGCAGTTTATGGACCAGTAGGCGCTATCCTTCTAGAATGGGTCCGGTTGTATAATTTTTCATTATTATCGCCTCCAATTAATCTAATAAAGACTATAACATAAAACGGGGGAGCTCTATGATAAAATAATGGTTATTTTAGACCCGGATCATATAAAATAGAGAGTAATTATACTGTGTTAAAGGAGCCATCCATTGAAAAGAAAAACGATAAAAATAGCAAAGATAAGCATAATGATCATTGCTTTGCTCGTTGCTGCCGGATTAGTTTTTCCAACATGGACACCGCAAATTAAAGGAGCTAACAGCATAAGCTCATTAGAGCAGGTTACGATCAATGGCACGGGGCATGAGGTCATGATTAGGGGAGCAGACCAACGCAATCCGATTGTCATTTTTGTGCATGGAGGTCCAGGGTGCTCCGAAATTCCTTATGTGAGAAAATATCAAGATTTGCTCGAGGAAAATTTTACTATTGTGCATTATGACCAGCGAGGTAGCGGGAAATCGTATCATTTTTTGGAGGACTACTCCCATTTATCAACAGATTTGCTCGTAGATGATCTGCTCGCTCTGACAGATTATGTTGCAGATGAACTTGGACAAGAAAAAGTGCTGCTGATCGGTCATTCTTTCGGCACTTATATTGGAATGAAAGCAGCGGCTAGAGCACCTGACAAATTTGTTGCTTATATTGGTATTGGGCAGGTTGCCGATACGGTGAAAAGCGAATTGGACAGTTTGAATTATACGATCGAGAAAGCAAAAATAGCCGGCAATTTGAAAGATGCGGAGCGATTAGAGCTTCTTCGAGGGCGAGTCGAGCAAGGGGAAGCTTCTACGCCAAGAAGCATGATTCGGAAATATGGCGGAGCAGCAAGATTAATTGATGATAACATGGATTATTACACTGGTTTTCTTTTTCAACCCGAATATAATTTACTTGATGTCATTCGTTATCTAAAAGGGGTTTCGGTGTCGCAGGAGCTCTTATTGGAGGAAGAATCAAAAAACGACATTACTACCATCGTTGATAGGCTGGACATTCCTTATTATTTTGTTATGGGACAGTATGATTATATGACATCGGCAAACGCGGCAAGAGAATACTTTGAGAGGCTGGAAGCACCTCTAAAGGATTTTGTTATTTTCGAAAAATCAGCTCATTATCCGCAGTTTGAGGAAAAAGCGTTATTCGCAGAATGGTTGAAAAAAACTTGGGATCAACTCGCCTTTTAAGCGGTTATCCTATGAAATATACATTTGAACGGAGCAGCGCCAGAAGCTTCTCCCTTCAAATGCGGTCTTGCCATTCCTTTATTCCCTATGCTAGCTTTGAGCCGAGCTTCTTTACTTTTTCGAGCCATTTGACGCGCTTTTCTGCTGATGAAGGCTTAACAGGCCCAATTTCCGTCACGCGTACAGGCGTAATACCGCAGAACTGCAAAATATTGCGTTTCATTACATTATGGCCGGCACTCTTGTAAACCCATTTGTAGTACCAAGGCGGAGTGTCCATCGTGACAATTAAGTGAGCAGATTTGCCGCGCAGGAGCTTATCCCATAGGCTGGAATTTTCACGGTATTTGAAAGCAAAGCCAGGCAAAAACACACGGTCAATGAAGCCTTTCAGGATGGCTGGCATCGCGCCCCACCAGGTTGGATAAACGAATACGAGATGATCCGCCCAGCTAATTAATTTCTGAGCCTCTATCAGATCTTTCTCCAGCTCGGTTCTTTGGCGGTAACCGAAACTTAAGTTCAGATCAAATTGAATGTTGCTCAAATCAATGGATCGAACCTCGGCATTGCTGCTCATTGCCCCTTCTATATAAGCCTTGGACAAGGCCGAGCAGAAGCTTTGTGAATCGGGATGTCCGGTAATGACGACAATTTTTGATTTCATATCGATATTCCTCCTCTATTCAATGCCACTCATTCAGTTGATCGCTGACGATCGTAGTTGCTTGCGATATAATATAGTGGTGTTTGACTACATTTAGCTTAATACGATTTCAAATCGAAATAAATGATCAATGACGCAAAAAATGTTGCTGATTCGCGCAAAGGAGGATTGTAGCTTGAAGAGTCATGGCGTGGCCATCTCGATGGTATATCCGATTATGAAGACAATCGTTCACAAAGGATATGATACAGAGCAATATTGCAGCTATGCTTCGTTTGATGCTAGTCTTCTGCAAGATGTGGAAGCGCGTATTTCGGGAGAGGAATTGGTACGATTGACGATCGCAGCCGCACATTACACGCAAGACGATCATTTTGGTTTGCACCAAGGTGAATTTATGGAGTTCGGAGATTTGGGCATTCTCGGTTATGTGATGATGCATTCCAGCACGATTGTTGAATCGTTAACCGCATACCAGCGGTATAATGTGATTTTGTCCAATGGATTCAACCTGGACTGGGAAGTGCAGGGAGAAGATGTCCTTATTCGGCTGTTTTTACAGCATACCGAGCAGAAGTCTCGTCATTGTATGGAGGATATGGCGAGCTCCGTTTATCGGTTAATTTGCAGACTCAGCAACCGGCGTATTTTGCTTGAAGAAATTCAGTTTGCGCATGACGCTCCAACAGATACGAGCCCTTACATGTCAGTGTTTGGAAGAGTTCCCTTATTTGGCGGTGATGAGAATGTTCTGCGTATGAGCAAGGATGTGCTGTCCTATTCCGTTATGTATTCCGATGCCAAGCTGCTAGGCGTATTCGAGGCGATTGCGCAGGAAGCCAAGGATGAGCTGATGCCGGCAAGCGAGTTTTCAGAGCAGGTTGTACAATGGATGAAAAAATGTATTCCATCCTTTTTCCCGGCATTGCAGCAAACGGCTGAATCCTTCGGAATAAGCACGCGAACGCTTCAAAATAAATTGAAGGAAGAAAAAACGACATACAATGATCTTTCTATTCGCGTACGCAAGGAATTGGCAATGGGCTACTTAAGGAAATGGGAATATTCGGTTGGCGAGATTGCTTACGTCATGCACTTTTCAGAGCCAAGCGCGTTTCAGAGCGCATTTAAGAAGTGGACGGGGCTTACGCCAGGGCAGTACAGGACAAAAATAATGAATGAGCAAGCAGCTAACACAGTCTGATAAGGGCTGTGTTTTTATTTGATAGCATTATCGCTGATTTATCAAAACAAGGCTATCTGAAGAATGTCAGGCTGGATGCAGCAACACATTTGCTGTCAGGTGCACTAAATGAGGCAGCGCTCTGGCTGGTGCAAATAGCGAATGCAGCTGATGCTGCCGAAGCGATGGAAGACTGTCAACAGACGCTTCGCAAGCTGCTCGATGGTATTAAATAAACCAGCCCACGGCATTACGCGCTCTGAATTTCCGCGTTTTAATGTTCGTGGGCGTGGAGTCCGCTGCTAAGTTATTAATACCTTACATCTTGAATTTTTCAACTAAAATTTGCAATTCCTCAGCCATTTGTGTTAGTGCGAAACTGGAAGATGAAATTTCTTGCATGGAGGCGAGCTGCTCTTCTGTTGCAGCAGACACATTTTCGGTCCCGGATGCAGTCGTTTGTGAAAGCTTTGAGATTCCTTCAAAGGCTTGAACGACTTGCTCTGTTCCGGAGGCAATTTGCTGAGAAGCCTCCGAAACCTCTAGCACCTGATGGTTAACCTCTTCTACAAATAGCTCAATTTCAGAAAATAAGCTTCCCGCGGCCTGCACGACTTCCATTCCCATATTGACTTCTTTTGTCGCCACTTGCATAGAGGACTGAGCCAATACGATTTTATCTCGAACAGCATGAATCAGAGCAGAGATTTTCTCCGTAGATTGTGAAGATTGTTCAGCAAGCTTCTTTACTTCTCCGGCTACGACAGCAAAGCCGCGTCCATGTTCTCCTGATCTGGCTGCCTCGATAGCTGCGTTAAGCGAGAGCAAATTCGTTTGTTGAGCAATTTGCGTGATGACAGCGGTGATTTGGCTAATTTCTTGAGAAGTATCCTCCAGTTGAGTGATTACGTGGGCCAAACCATCGACTGAACCGCTAATGGAATTCATTTGCTTCACAGCCGTTTGAATGGCTAGTCCACCTTCGGCTGATTTCTCCGAAGCTTTTGTTGTCGTTTCGGAAACAGAATGTGCATGAGAAGCAATTTGTTGTATTTTCTCTGAGACATCATGAACCGTTCGAGCGCTTTCACCGACTGAATGCACTTGAAGATTGGCACCATCCGCTATATTTTCAGAGATGCTCGCAATATGTTCGGAGGCATTGGTGGATTGCTCTGCGCTCGCCGACAGCTGCTCCGCAGAAGCAGCCAATTGACTCGAGGAATGACTTACCTCAACTAATAAGGATCGGAGAGAATCTATCATTATGTTTACGGATTTGGCAAGCAAGCCTACCTCATCCTTGGAATTGATATTCGATTTTTCCCGTAGATCTCCATCCGCTACCTTTGTCACAATGGCCAATATTTTGTTAAGTGGTTTTGTGATCGATTGGGCGATAACGATCCCCATTAAAACACTTATTAGAAAAGCAACAACAACTACAATGATCGTCATATTGCGTGCCTTGGAATAGTCAGTTTCAGATTCCGCGTCTTGTTTAGTAGCGAGCACTACTTTGATATTGATAAGCTTGTCCAATGTCTCCTCTGTTTGATACCCTAGTGAAGCCATTTGAGGAAGAAAAGCTAGGAATGCCGACCGGTCATTCTGATAGGCAAGTTGAATCGCATTATCAAATAGTATTACGTATTGGTCCAATTGGGCCTCAAACGTTTTTAACAGTTCCACCTCTGATGGAGTGTGATTAATAACTCGATATTCATCTAAAAGTTTAATGATATCATGTTTTAATGCAGGAATCTTTTTAGCTAATTTATCTTTGTTTTCCTTCGTTGACGCATTGCTAATATCTCGGACCACAACTCTTAACTTTTGGAAGTTGGTTCCCGTCATGCTCAAGCTTTTAATTGAAATTAGATAATTGTCATATATTTCGTTTAAGTTTTTCTTCATTTCGTTTAAATGATGTAAGGAGTAGAATCCAACACCGGCTAAAATAATAGAAATTAATAGAAAAGCTGTGAGCAATTTTACCGCTGTGTTTAAATTCATGATCCATTTCATCCATTTTTCCACCTTATTTTTTATTTAGTAATTGTGGATCTTACATCAAGGTGAAATCGATTGCTTCGAAAAAAGACAATTGATTATCTGGATAATAATTACCATAAATTACTAGTTGTTATATGTAGAATATTATCACATTTTGTCGAATAATACTCTAAATTTATTGTTAAAAAATAATCTCGAACGTACGAGCATCCAACCATAGTTCTCCTAAAAAAAAAAATCACATTTTAATTTTATACAAAAGGCTGCCTTCGTTTTCTCCATTGTTTTATGCTGCTCGGAAACAATGCAGGTGACCGCTTAGTTGGACATGAAGCAATGGTTAGGAAAATGTCGTTATATTAGATGTTGATTTTGTTAAACTTGCGGCTTAAACTTTAATTGTTATTGCTGCTAGCAGTCGTGAGAAACATGCTATTTTTCCAATCTACTTTTTTTGAGCTTCTAGTTTTACAGGTTTGGTCTGCTTGGTTAGCTATGTAATTGGAGGGAATAATTCATGGAAAATCCGATTTATAATAGGCTGCTTCCAGCACCAAAAAATGGCGGCTTCCATATGGACGATTATTACATTTGGTGCGGTTCTGCCATTCAAGGGGAAGATGGAAAATACCATTTGTTTGCATCGAGATGGCGCAAAGATCTTGGTTTTGGCGCGCAATGGTTGTTTAATTGTGAAATTGTAAGAGCAGTGAGTGACAAACCGGAAGGTCCCTATCAATTTGAAGAGGTCATATTCGAGCCTCGGGATCGTTCCTATTTTGATGCGCTGAATCAGCATAACCCCTCTATTAAATTTTGGAATGGTACGTATTATCTTTATTATTTCGGTACGACTTACGGCGGGCCTATCCCGTCACCGGGAGAGGATATATCCTCTGGTCGTGCGCTTGAAGTTTGGAATCGCAAAAGGATTGGACTCGCTACCAGCAATTCCATTTATGGACCTTGGAAGCGAATCGACACACCTCTTTTGGAGCCAAGGACGCCAGGCCACTGGGACTGTACCATTACAACCAATCCCTCGGCTGCTATTTTGCCGGATGGAACGACTTATATGATATACAAATCTCGTGAATATGCTAACGCGACGCTTCAGCTCGGCATTGCGAAAGCGCCTCATCCGGCAGGACCGTTCGAGCGGTTGAGCGATTTGCCGATTTTCCGTTTTGACAATGAGGATTTCCACGTGGAGGATCCATACCTTTGGTATGCGGATGGACTGTTTCATGTGCTGATGAAGGATGACTATAAGAATGACAGCGGCGGCCTTACGGGAGAGTGGGGCGCAGGCGTGTATGCTACAAGCGAGGATTGTATTCATTGGAACCTGCATCCGAATCCTTTGTCCTATACGCGCAGCGTGACATGGGATGACGGGACAACAAGCCTGCAGTGCAATCTTGAGCGTCCTAATCTCTTATTCCACGATGGAAAGCCGACGCATCTGTTTCTAGCTACCGGAAAGGGCGAGAGGCCTTGGGAATTTGAAGGCGTAACATGGAACATGGTTATTCCGTTAAAATAAATAAAGATGCCGCTGTGAACATGCAGCTCATTAATATAAACGGCTTCCGATAAATAATCGGAGGCCGTTTATATTGAAAAGATCAGCTACGGGATTGGCGATGCGGTCATCGGTATCAATCCTGTTATAGATACAACAGAGAACATTAAATCGCTGCTGCATGCCACGCAGGAAGTCATTGACTACTGGTCGATTGACTGCGGATGCAGGGGATGCCGTTCGTTTTGTATATTAAAGTGGAGGTTAGAAAATGGACAGAGAGCAGCGATTAATTATGTTTGAAGGTCTGGCACGGCATACGCCAGCGCGTATCGATGTCGGAAGAACCGGAACGCGGCCTTTAACGAAAGAGCTGTTAAAGCTGCGATTGGATCATGCGCATGCGGTTGATTCGGTATATGGTGAGGTTAATGCTGCCACCTTGGATGAATTTAATTTATTATTAGTTGACACGAGGTTTCCTGTTGAGGCAGGGGCACATATCGGTTCGATCTTAAGAAAAATGATTGAGCAGCAAATTAGCGGCGTTAAACTCATTATTTAATATTTTCTGCCAAGATGGAAGAATAGCCATCCGAGCTCCGAGCAGGATTAACGGGAAATTCTCCAGTTATTTCAAGCGATTTTGGACGGAAATGAGTGATAGATGGAGCTTTTCCTGTTACTTCAAATTGGAAGGAAAGGTTACTGGGCTGCGATCTGCTATAGCTGACAAAAAGCGGTCCGCGATAAGGTTGAACTCGCTTGGCGCATCTGCGTTAGCACAGTGACCTGCCCCAGGCATGATCACCAATTGGGAATGTAATTCTAATTCATGCAGTTCCCTTGCGGCATCTTGAATAAGTTTGAGATCATGTTCTCCAACGACGATCAAGAGCGGGTAAGGCATCGGAGTATCTTTTTTGATAAAAAAAGCATTCATCCCAGCCATAGCTGAAAAAGATTTTCGAGTAAAATGCTGCGCTCCTTTGGCAAATACAGCGCGGCCTTGCTCCGTGTGGCATGATGCTGCGGATAAATAAGCTCTAAATTTTTTCATCGAAAATAATACATACATGATCCATTTTAACCCTTCGCTTCGCTGCTTCTTCAATACCTGCTCATTCGCCTTATGTATCGAATAACCTCCCGCGATGATGACTGACTTTATCTGTTCCGGATAACGATCAGCAAACGCCTGCGCGACAAGTGATCCCATGGAGACACTTAAAATATGACAGTCAACAATGTCGTTTTCCAACAAAAGCTGGTTTATGATTTCAGGCATATCCTTAAGGGTGACTTTAGTTCCGCTAACTTGATTTTCCCCGTGTCCAGGCATATCTAGAACGATTACTTGATAACTCTTCTGAAAATATTCCGTTTGCGCATCAAAAATGTGATGGTCCGTAAATGCCGGATGCAGCATCAGGATCGATTCTTTTTCCTTATCTCCTGCGATGTAGTAAGTGAATTGTGCGTTTCTGAACGCCAGCCTTCTAAAAGTTTTATCGCTCTTCATTATCGTCCGCCTCCAGTTCAGTCATCAGCTCTTTAAACCATGCCAGCATGCTTCGGTGATAAAAGAGGCCAAGATCCAACGTTTTAAGCTGGAATCTGAACGTCTCTTTAAGATGTTCCGGCACGGCTTTCTGACTGGATTCCCTTTGGGCAGTCTCGAATTCTTGAATGGCGAATTCAAGCTGCAAGGCGACAGCCTTTGCAAGTGCAAGACGATTCGAAGGAGATAGATGTCCTAAGAAAAACAATTTTGTGGGTACGTCCTGCTCCAAACGATTTGGGGCAATGGAAGACAGCATCCAGTCCATAAAATACTGCCTGCCCAGCGGATTTATCGAATAGATCTTTTTTCTTCTTCCATTTTCAACGGCTTCCTGGAGATCGACATGCCCGTTGCTCTCCAGCTTCTTTAATGCGGCTTGAATGCTTCCAAGGCTGGCGCTAAAAAAGGGAGATACTTTTTGCTGCAGCGCGTTTTTTATATCATATTGTGTTAAATGGCGAATCATAAGAAGACCCAGTATTACAAACTCCAATGCAATTGCCTCCTTCGCTAAAATGATATTTTGATCATAACATACCTATTAGGTATATGTGAAGGGGGTTGCAGAGAAACAGCAATTGGAGCATCATTTACGAATGAACAGGTCTATCGAGCAAGGATAGCGTCATGGCAACAGAATTGTCCGCAAATGCTCGGTCGGGTTTAGATTTCATTAGCACAGTCAAACCGATAAGAGATACAACAAGCATCTGTGCTAATGCAGCTGCATTCGTAGCAGAATCAAGCTCCCCCGATCGCATTCCCCGTTCAATCGCTTCTTGGAATAGGACTGCTAAATACATCTGATGTTCCCTAGTAACAATTTCAAATTTGGCATCATGAGGAGCAAGCTCTACCATCGTATTGATACAAAAGCATCCCCGGTTCAGCTTTTCATCGTATTCATTTGCTACCAAGCCTTCAAAATAGAAACGAAAAGCTTCTTTGACTGACGTGCCTTTTTGCAGTTGAGCTCTGACGTTGGAGGAATGCTGCTGCGTATACTTTCGAAGGGCAGCTTCAAAAAGCTCCTTTTTGTCACCAAAAGCAGCGTAAATGCTTGGACGCTGAATGCCCATTGTGGCTGTTAGATCGCTTAATGAGGTTGCCTCGTATCCCTTTTCCCAAAACAATTGCATCGCTGCTTCTAAAACCTTCTGCTCATCAAACTCACGAAGTCTTGCCATTGTGATCCCTTCTTTCCATAACGATCAGTATGATATTATTTTATGATTTCGGCAGTTATCTGTCAAACTTATTGACAATAGAGGAATGCTGTTATATATTTCTCGCTATAATAACGTACCGATTGGTAAATAATTATTTGGTGTGTTGGAGTGAATTCGCCTGAGCCCCACGAGGAGAGGAATGTGTGAGTATGGAGAAGGTTCAAGCGAAGAAGCGGGCCGATGTAAGGGAAGCAAACGGAATAGCAAGGGAAACGGTACTAGGACAGCATGTCTTGGACGATTCTGCGCCTTCTCTTTCACGGATCGTGACGCTGCTGTTTGCTGTCGCAAGCGGGCTGTCCGTAGCGAATATCTATTACGCGCAGCCGCTGCTGGATCGGATAGCAAGCGAGTTTGGCATTAATCATGCTGCCGTAGGCATGATCATTACAATTACGCAAATTTGTTATGCGTTAGGGCTTTTCTTATTGGTGCCGCTTGGCGACCTTCTGGATCGGCGCAAGCTGGTTGTCAGTTTGCTGCTCCTTTCGGTATTTGCGCTGTTAACGGTCGGCATCGCGCCTACGAAAATCATTCTGTTTGCAGGCATGGCGGTGGTTGGTTTGTTTGCTGTGGTCGTACAGGTGCTGGTGTCGTTTGCGGCGACGCTGGCTAAGCCGGCAGATCGCGGGCGGACGATCGGTTTCGTAACGAGCGGTGTGGTGATCGGAATACTGCTGGCACGTACCTTCGCCGGTGCTTTGACCGACTTCGCCGGATGGCGAATGGTTTATGTAGTTTCGGCAGCCTTGACCTTGTTTATGGCTATCGCTATGTTTCGGGTGCTGCCGCGCCGAGAGAGGATTAAGGCCACGATAACTTATCCGCAGCTGCTGCGCTCGGTATTTATGCTGTTTGTTCAAGAACCGGTGCTGCGCATTCGCGCTGTAATCGCTTTGCTTATTTTCACGGCGTTCAGTACATTATGGACTTCGCTTGTGCTGCCGTTAAGCGCGCCGGAGCTATCGCTTTCACATACCGTTATCGGTTCCTTTGGGCTTGCCGGTGCTGCGGGCGCATTAGCGGCAGCGCGGGCAGGGCAGCTTGCGGATCAAGGACTAGGTCAGCGAACAACCGGAATCGCTTTAGTTATATTGATTGGATCATGGCTGCCGATCAGCTTTACCGAGCACTCCTTGTGGGCATTAATAGTCGGAGTCATTGCGCTGGACTTCGCGGTGCAAGCCGTTCACGTTACGAACCAGAGTATGATTTTGAGCGTTCGACCTGATGCGCGAAGTCGACTTACAGCGGGCTACATGATTTTTTATTCCATCGGCAGCGCTGTCGGCTCGATTGCTTCGACGCTAGTCTACGCTCAAGCGGGCTGGATTGGCGTATGCATCCTGGGTGCCTCAGTCAGCATATTGGCATTGCTCTTTTGGGCGTTTACCCGGCATTTGACGGAAAGGACTAGAAGAGAAAAGTAGAAGTGGGCAACAAAAATTATTTACTTGGCAGGCGATGATGAAACTGGAAAGCTTTGGCTTATTTTTTATGCTACTATAGTGCTTAAGATTAGCTATGCAGAAGGAGCTGAAATGGTCTGTGACAACGAATAATCAAGCATCCAAAAAAGCTGAATTGGATTCAGCGGCACAATTGGAGAAGGGACATCAACAGGTTGTTGAATTTTTGAACAAGCTGGAACATCCGCTCAAGCAGGAGATCGAAGAGGTTCGGACAATCATTTTAAGCGCGAATAAGAGGTTAAATGAACACATCAAATGGAATGCTCCGAGCTTTCAATTCCAAAATGAAGATAGGTTGACGTTTAACCTGCAAGGGAAAGGATTTTTTCGGCTTATATTTCATTCAGGTGCAAAGGTGAAGGACAATGCCGTTAAGCGTCAATCGTTCGATGATGCGACAGGGCTATTGGAATGGGTCGCGGATGATCGGGCATTCGTGAAATTTACAGATATGGAAGATGTACAAGCTAAGAAGGATAAGCTCGTTGAAGTGATTGCGATGTGGCTAGACCATTCCAGCACTTAGTAAATCTATTAAATATAAAGCAATCTAGAAGAAATGAAGGCAGTTTGGTTATGCTAAAATGAAGGACAAGGACGTACAATATCAACTTTTATTTATGTAGAGGAGCAATTGCGATGCCAAAAGAATTTTGGTTAAGTCTTCCGGTTAAAAACCTTAATCAGTCAAGAGCGTTTTTCAGCGAGCTTGGGTTTACCTTTCATCCGCGTCATTTCAACAGCGACGACATGGCAGGCTTGGTTATCGGTGAAGCGAAGGTTATGGTCATGCTTGTTCCGGACGCCACCTTCAAAAGATTTACAAACCATGAAATTGCAGATACTGCGCAAGGAACCGAGGTTTTGCTTTCCATTGATGCGCAGAGCAAGGAAGAAGTAGATGAGCTAATTGAAAAGGCGGTTAAGGCGGGCGGAACAGCTTACAGTAAGCCGAAAGAGCAAGATGGCTGGATGTACGGAGCCGGCTTCGTCGATTTGGATGGCCATCGGTGGAATGTTCTGTATATGGATATGAACAAGATGCCAAAGGCGTAGAAGAAGTATCCAAGGCTTATTAAGCGGCGTGGCTCTTGAGTGTAGTTCTGATCGTGCAGATAAAGCGAACAAAGGGAAAGACCGGCAACGAGTCAACAGGCTCGTTGCCGGTCTTTCTTCATTACGAATAAGGGACTACTTCAACAACCAAAGCGCAGGAACATTTGGAGGCTCCCAGCTTACAATCGAAGTATGCGACTGACGACATTCATACAAGGAACCATTGTACGTAACGAGTGCTCCAGTTGTATAGGCCGTATTAGGTGCCCATGCAGGTGCTGAGGAAGCGGCTGCGGTTGTGCCATTTACAGTGCTTGCAGCGGATTGATTGCCTGCAGCATCGATTGCATGCACTTTGAATGTATAAGTAGTGCTTGCGCTAAGTCCTGTTACCGTATAGGAGGATGCAGTGCCGGCAACGGTTGCTACCAGCGTTGTGCCGCGATAAATTTTGTAGCCGGTTACGCCCACATTGTCTGTTGAAGCGTTCCACATCAGCATTAAGCTCGATGAGGTCGGTGCTCCCATTACATGCAGTCCGCCAGGCGCAGTAGGCGCTTGCGTGTCGTTTCCGACAGGAGCATTCGTCGTAACGGAAATAGAGTTGCTTGCGCTTGATGCATTGCCAGCAGCATCTATCGCTTTGACATTGAAGGTGTAGGCTGTGTTTGCCGTTAATCCGGTAACATTATAGGATAGCGTCGTACCGGACACCGTACCCACTAAGGATGTGCCTCTGTAAACGCGGTAGCCGGTAACACCCACATTATCCGAGGAAGCGTTCCATGCCAAGGATACGCTGGTGGATGTTTTGGCAGGCGACGTTAGGGAAGAAGGCGCAGTAGGCGCTTGCGTATCACCGGGATTGCTTCCACTGAAATTAACATCAATCACATTGTAGAAGGCGTTTGCAGTATCGGCAATTTCCCATACAGCTAGAATGACCTGATAGCCGGTGCGGGCAGGCACGTTGCAAGTATTCGAATAGGAGAAAGGCGGTTGACCGCTGTAATTAACCGAGCAGAATGGCGTTAAATCGAAGGAATCGCGCGTGAGAGCAACATTTGGATTCCAGTTTTGCTTCGTAATATAATATTTCCAGCTTGTTGTTGAATGATTGGCGGTAAGCTTCCAAGTAAATGTATGTTGACCGGAGGAAATGTTCACTTTCGACCAGCGTGTAGCCGATTGCTCGTCAAGCTTCGGGAAAGCTCCGTTTGCGCTCGCGATCTTACCGTCTGCAGGTCCCGCAGCAGGGAAGCCTTTGGGCGCTTCTAGACTTTGAGGTTCATAGACAATCGTTCCACAATCTGTGTTTTGACCTGATTTACAGAGGGCGGCGCGACTGGCAGGACCTTCAACGTAGCCATGGGCAAAGAGCAGTTGCGAGAAAAGCGTCATTCCAAGTGCGGTAATAATCAAAATACTCAAGTAAGTGCGGAAACTTTTCACCTTAAAATGGGATAAACGAATGGTTGACAATGAATTAACCTCCTTCAAATTGGGTATTGCCGAAATGTATAAGCGCTTAAACAAATAGCAAATATACATGTCGAAAAACAATGCCGTTGATGGGGGAACAAAGCCTCCTTTCATATGGGAGCTGTATATATAAACTCATAATGAGTTCATATCAGAATCGGAAATAGAAGTTGAACGCTATGAAATGGTCTTTTGGCGAAGCCGTGTGATTTACCGGTAGGAACATTCTCGGAGGGGGGGATATATTTGTCATTGGAACTGCGACTGAAATCAGTGTACTACACTTTTTTAATAATTATGAGAGTATTTTGGATTATTTTATCAAAATCATGATTTATGACATCATTAACAAGAAAAAAATGGTCATAAATAGTAGTCAATTGTGCGCAGCCACTAGCTTTTTGAATGAAAATTGATTTGCGAGCTGCAAGGTTTGTTGTATGGATACTAATATATGCAATAGGTCTTCTTTATCATATTAAACAAAAAAGCCCGTCTGCAGTACGCCAGACATCACGATAGCAATCTGATTCAGCTTAAGACAGATAAAGAAAGCATCGAAAGGAAGCTTTTTCACCAAGGCATCAATCGGCAAAAAATAATAGTATTTTTTTATCCCTTGACCCCGAATAGCCGCATATTTTTACCCCTGTTTCTAGAGATATTAACCCCTTATTTTACCAAATGACCCATTGAAATGAACTAAACTATCCCATAAAATTTTAGTAGCAGCAAGAAGCGGCATATACAAAATAACACTATTTTAAGGGGGATTAACAAAAATGTTTAAAAGTACAAAATTGTTTCTGTCTCTAGCACTCATCTGCGTATTGATTTTGTCAGCATGCGGCAATAACGGTAACAATAAGGCTGGCAGCAGCAATAAGCCAAGCGCGGAGCCAGAAGGCGAAGCGACGAAAGCGCCAGAGGCAGAAAAAGTTAAGCTTCGCGTATTCTCCACATTCGGTGGTACGGACCCTGGTAAAGTAGCTTTTGAGAAGGTTCTGAAAGAATTTACGGATGCAAATCCTAACATTACGGTTGAAAATGATATCATGTCTGCGAATGACGACGGTTTCAGAACAAAAGTGAACACGGATATGAACAGCGGCAACGAGCCGGATCTATTATTCTACTTCATCGGCAAAGATGCTGAAGGCTTTGTAAACGCTGGCAAAACCGTGCCGTTGAATGACATCCTGGACGCTGATCCAGAATGGAAAGGCGGCTTTATCCCTGATGCGCTTGAGCTTGCTAAACAAGCGGACGGCAAAATCTACTCCATTCCTGTAACCGGCTTCTACGAGGGGATGTTCGTTAACAAGAAGTTGTTTGAAGACAACAAAGTTGAGCTTCCTACAGATTGGGAAAAGCTGAAAACGGCTGTTAAAGTTTTTGCACAAAAAGGAATCATTCCAATCTCCGCGCCATTTGACCAATCGCACTACCTGATCGAGCATTCGATTCTGGCTGCTGCCGGTCCTGAAAGCCAAGCAAAAGGTCTAAAAGACGGAATTGATCCTAACTGGGAGCTCGGCTTGTCGGGCTTGAAAGAACTATATGACCTTGGCGGATTCCCTAAGGATGCTGCAACAATCGATCTTGGAATGGCTCAGAACTACTACTACGAAGGTCTTGCTGCCATGCTGATTGAAGGCTCGTGGGCAATTGGCGGCATGAGCGATGAGCGCAAAGCCCAAACTACGGTACTTCCGTTCCCTGCCGTTGCTGGCGGTAAAGGCAGCGGAAATGATATCGTAGGCGGATTCGGAACTGGCTTCTATCTCGCTCAAAAAACGTTCGACGATGCGAAGAAAAAAGATGCAGCTATCGCATTGTTGAAGCATGTTACTTCGAAAACGAGCATCCAAACGATCGCTCAAGCCAATGGCGGAACGCCAGCAGCTGACGTAGAAGTAACAGGTCATCCGCAAGTTGTTCTTGACGGATTTGCAATGGCTGCTAAGGCTGCTTCAATCAGCATGCCTGTAGACAGCAAAATGTCTCCTGAGACTTTCACGACGATTCGTTCATTTATTAAACCAATCGTAACGGGCGAGAAAACGCCGAAAGAAGCGCTTGAGGCTGCTAAGAAAATCGAGGATGCGAATAAGTAAGCTGAAATAATGTCGTTATGCTCCAAATGATATCCGCCGCCCCTCTACTTGCAAGGGCGGCGATATCTTTTCAAGATCAAAAAAACTTACACCGTAGGTGATTGTATGAAGGGCGATAGGAAGTATATCTTTTTATTTTTGTTTCCGGCTGCGGTTTTAATGTCGATTTTTATTTATTATCCTTTTCTTAAAAGCATATATTTGAGCTTCTTTCGGACAAACGGTTTTTTTGATAAGAAGTTCGTTGCATTTGAAAACTACAAGCGGCTTTTTTCGGATGAAATGCTAGGTGCAGCAACGCTTAACACATTAGAGATTATGCTCTATGTTGTTATTTTCCAGGTAGGCATTGCATTAATATTGGCGGTTATGGTGGATAGCTTGAAGTGGGGGAAAACATTTTTCCGAACCGTGTTTTTTTTCCCAATCGTCATTTCCGGCGCAGCGATCTCTTTGATGTTCGTATTGATTTACAACTACCAGTTCGGGCTGCTTAACAGCGCTTTGGCTAAGCTAGGATTGGAAAAGATCTTGTGGCTTAGCGAGACGGGCGCTCTACGGGCGATCGCCGTTCCAACAGTATGGCATTACGTAGGCTTTTATTTCATCTTGTTCCTTACGGCGATGTCCAAGATTCCTTCGGATTTCTACGAGGCGGCGAAGATGGAAGGAATCTCCGGCATAAAGAAGACCGTTTATTTAACCATCCCGCTCATTGTCAGCGATATTAAAGTCGTCTTGATACTTGCGATTACCGGTACGCTCAAAGTATTTGATTTCATTTGGATTTTGGCGAGAGGACAGAACGGCACGGAAGTGCTAGGAACCTACATGTACAAGAAAGCGCTGATTGATTTGAATTTCGGCTATGGCTCAACGGTGGCGATTTTTATCGTTGTATTTGGCGTAGTGCTGTCGGTGATTACGAATCGTTTGCTCAAAAGAGAAGAAATTACTTACTAACTGTGGAAGGGGGGACCGGAAATGCAACAAATGAATGTGGAGACTCGCAAAGTGAAGAAATCGACGATGGAAAAACGTTTTGCTGCCAGCGATATTTTTGTATACCTTTGCTTGAGCTTATGGGCTCTAACGACCATATATCCTTTGCTCTGGGTCGTGAACAATTCGTTTAAAGTGTCCAGAGATGTTATGAACAACTCGTTTGGCTTTGCGTCAAAGCCCGTTATGATCAACTATGAAAATGCGTTTGATCGAATCAATATGGGTCAGAGCTATATGAACAGCTTGATTATGTCCGTAAGCGGCGTGCTGCTCGTATTAGTATTTGGCGGTTTGGCGGCATATGTAATCGCAAGATTCCGTTTTCGGGGCAGAAACGTTATTTTCTCCCTGCTTGTCGCAACGCTATTAATTCCTACGTTTGCGACTATCGTACCGGTATACGAGATACTTATCAAATGGAAACTGGTTAATACTTACTTAGGACTGATTCTTCCTCAAACCGCGGGCAATTTAGCCTTTGCTACGCTAGTTATTGCCGGATTCATGGCTACCATTCCGAAGGATTTAGAGGAAGCGGCTTTTATAGATGGATGTAATCGTTTTTCCATGTTTACGAAAATATTTTTACCTGTTTCAAGACCGGTATTTGCGTCAGCCAGTATTTTCGTATTTTTATGGTCCTATAACGATTTGTTCTCCTCGTTAATTTTTGTTAACAAGGAAAATGTACGTCCGATCGTTGCTCTATTAAATGAGATTAGTTCACAATACGGAACCGATTTTGGACTTATGGCCAGCGCCGTTTCCCTTACGGTCATCCCCGTATTAATTATATACTTGTTCATTCAGCGATTTATTGAGAAAGGCCTGACCGAAGGTGCTATCAAAGGTTGATTGATCATAAGAGACGCAAAAACCCCCTGCAATGGAAGAAGCATTGCGGGGGTTTTTGTGTCTATTGTACCCTGACCGGCTACCCCACTATTTGAACTGCTCACGTATTTCTGAAGGGTAACTGCCAAAATATTGGGTGAATAGCTTGGTAAAATGGCGCGGGCTGTAATACCCGACCTGCTCGGCGATTTTCTGAATCTGCAGATTTGGCTGCGACAATAGCAGTTCTTTCGCTTTAAGCATCCGGGTTTCAATTAAATATTTGGTGAAGGTGGTTCCGTATTTTTTGTGGAAAATCGCACTTAAGTAGTTCGGGCTCATACCGACTTCCTCAGCAAGCTGGGCAATTCCGATGTCATTCATATAATGCTGGTCGACATAGGCGATTACCTTTGCGATCAAATCACCTTGCTCACGATTGGCATCAGACATCACATGAAGCATGTTTATTCCGCAAGCTTGCAGACTTGGCACCCACTCCTCCAAGCTTTCCCCAATGAGTGAGCAGGGCAGCTGACGATTCAAAAAAGCAGCAGCATGGGACCAATCGGCAGGTTTTCTTAGGACAATGCTTTTCAGGTCCTTCTCAAATGCAGTAAGCGCCTTTGCATAATTCAAATAATCATTCTGCAAATGAAGCTGGGTTACACGGGTTAGCCAATTGCCGATTTTTAAATGACCTTCAAGATTGTCGAGCTGCTTCAAATCGTCACACTGATGCAGATGTCCAGTCGGAAGCAGTGAAAGCAGAGGCGTAAAAAGGTGAAGCAGTGCAATTGTTTCCGGAATTATACCTACTTCCTCGCATATTGGCGCTTGCAGGGCATAGATAGAAAATGAATCCGAGCGTGAGTCTTTGAAGTTAAACGCCAGCTGGCGGTTGTATATGGCAAGAGGCGATTCGCCGATCCGTTCACTCTGCGGATCCCATCCTAGGAAGGAGATGGTCGAGCCTTGCGGCATTTTAATCAAGCAGCAGCGAATATCGCTGCGAGAAAGCAGCGGTTTTATGATCTGATGATGATTAAATGCGAGCTGCGGGCCGGCATCCTCCTGTGAACCATTCAACGACGCTTTCAGCAAGGTGATGGCATATCGGTAGCGTTTCATCTGCTCAGGCAGTCGCAGATTGGAATGATCCAGCTCGCTCGAGCTGTGAAGCACGGACAACAGATCATATTCGAACTGTCGATTCAACCGCATCATCATTTCAGTACGCTCCGCAAGAACCAGCCGCACAGCTTGTTCCAATTCAGAGTGAGGTACGGGCTTGACTAAATAATCAGTGATGCCAAGCAGCAGTGCTTCTCTCGCATAAGCGAAATCATTAAAGCCCGATATAATAATCCATTTCGTATGCGGAGAAAGGTTTTTTCCGATTCGAATCGATTCGATCCCATTAAGCTTAGGCATACGGATATCGACAAACACAAGATCGGGCTGATGCTGCTCGATTAGTCTTAACAATTCCTCTCCATTTTTGGCTTCGCCTTTAATTTGAATAGGGAGGTCCATTTCACTAAGCATGCTCACTAAAACATGCCTAGCGAGCTTCTCATCATCTGCTAGTATAATATTCATTTGTAATGGTCCTCCTTTATGGGGATGTAAATATTGATTACGGTTCCATGGCCGATGCGGCTGTTGATAATTAGCTCGGAATCCGGATGGGCAAGCTGCAGCCGGCTTCTTACATTGGCAATGCCGATATGTTCCTTATCGATATTTGGTTTTATTTCAAAGCCTACTCCGTTATCGGAAATCTCAATGGCAAGAAGCTGCCCGCCTTTGCCAACTACCGTGCGGGCAATGATTCGTACCTCATTTGGTTTATCGTCAGGTTCAGTGCCGTGGATAATAGCATTCTCAACGAGCGGCTGCAGCAGCAGCTTCGGCAGCTTGAAGCCCGCAAGCTCATGATCATAATGAATGAATATCGTTAAATCATCCTCGAAACGCAATTGCTGCAGCTCTAAATATTGGGATAGGAACGCAAATTCTCTCTCCACGGTAGACAATGCATGATCCCGCAATATATAGCGAAGCATGCCGCTTAAGGAAAAAATCGCATTCTCTAGTTTCTTGTTATCTCCATTTCTGTTCAAGGCTATAAAACCATTGAGCGTATTATATAGAAAGTGAGGCTGAATCTGCGCCTGCAAAGCTTGGTATTCGGCATCTCTTTGCGCGAGTACTGCTTTGTACTGCAAGTTGATGAGTTCATTGATCTGAGAGATCATGCTGTTTAGTGCGCCTCCCAATTGCGCAATCTCATCTCTGCCTTTGCTTTCATAGCGCATCTTCATATTGCCTCGCTTGACTTCCATCATGACGTGGTACATTCGTTTGAACGGTTCAACAATCCATCGCGACAAGTATAAGAAGAGAAGAAACGTTACGAGCAAGCCGCCGAAGGATAGCAAAACCCCTGTCTCGTAAATCCAGCTTGTTTTTTCATTGATCTGCGATTTGTCGAGTAAAGCGACGATGCTCCAGCCTGCTGAATCGATCTTATTGTAAACGGCTGCATATTCAGCTTGTCCGTCTTTAATGGATTCCGGCTTCATTTTCATTTGCTGCACGATTTTGGCTGATAAAGGCTGATTGGCATAAATGATTTGATTGTTCTCATCCAGGATGGCAACGCTGGAGCTGACATTAAAATGAATGTTGGCCGTAATTTTGCGAAGCACGCTTGTTGCCGCGTCAGACATTATAACGCCAAGCGGTTGACCGGACTCCGGATCTTTGAGGAGCCGCGCGACAGAAAACACTTGGGCTGGCGAATCACTGTTCAAATAGGCTTGATGATGCGAATTGATAAAAGCTGCTTTTCCGTTGGCAGCTTCCGCTTTTTTGTACCAGTCTTCTCCCTCGAATGGATAATCATGTATGAGCTTCAACGTATGATCGCGTGAATTCAAGTAAGCTTGTCCAGTAATAGGTATGACAATTGTACTAATAATATCTTCTCTCGTGTTGCTGAAGAAAGTAGAAAGCGTACTCGTCAGAGCACGGTCGGTTTGCAGTCGAACATAGTCATTGGCCGTGTCATACTGATTGCCTGCTTTGATTTTTAGCGCCTGAATAACATTGTCGTTTAAATAAGGAGAGGCGGTTAACCTCTCCAAATCGTCGAAATAGGTTTCAATATTCTCTGCTACAGCCGCCAGCGTATTCGCTGTAAGCTGCTGCGTATCCTTCGTTAGCAGGCCTTGGAAATAGTAGGGCAGGACAAAGGCCAGCACTATAAATGGAGCTACGATGCTGAGCGAATAGATGAGCGTTAATTTAAAGCGCAGCGTATGAACACCGTTCAACTGCAGCCCCTCCTTTAATGTGATTGGTTGCCAACTCTCATGCATAGCATATGAAATCGCATTCACGAATGTCAACCAACTTGTAGACGTTTTCAAAATTTGGTGTAGAAATCAGCGCAAACTTCGTAGAACTTTAGCATATGGACGTGTCACATTTGCATGCTATTATGTAAGCGTAGTCAACAAGACAACAAACATTGAGGGGATTGAGAGAGATGACGATGAAGCACACGAAAAGATTGATGTTTTTGACGCTGGTCCTGGTATTCCTGCTGTCGGCCTGCAGCTCACAAGGTTCAAAGGAAAATGAAAGCGCTACTAATGGTGGCAATGCGAACAATTCTAGCACAAACACAGAGAAGCCAGTAACGATTACAGCATCAACGAACGTAGTAGGCGAGCAAGCGGCATTGATTCAAGAGCTGACTGAAAAGTTTATGACTGAAAATCCGAATATTAAAGTTGAGCTTACTGCTCCAGGCAGTGAATACGAGAACATTATGAAGCTGAAAATGGCTTCGAATGAGCTTCCGGATGTTTTCTCGACACATGGCTGGTCACAAATTCGTTACGGCGATTACTTGGCTGACTTGAAGGATGAGGAATGGGTAAGCCGTTTGCAAGAGGCGATCAAGCCAGCGGTAATTGATGCAAGCGGTAAAGTGTATGCGCTGCCGATGGATCAAGACAAATCCGGTATGGCGTATAACGCTGATGTACTTGAGAAGTATGGCATTGAAATTCCAAAGACATATGACGAGCTAATGGCTGCTGCTGAAAAGATCAAAACGGAAAGCAAAGGCGAAGTTGTTCCCTTCCATATCGGTGGTGCGGACAGCTGGACGCTTGGGCAATTTTTCAACTACTTTGCTACACCACTCTTCATTAGCCCAACAGAAAATGATTCTGCATCGTTTGTAGATGGCACATTTGATTGGAAGAAATGGGATCAGCTTGCACAGATGTTCTTGGATCTGAAAACAAAAGGCTACTTGAACACAAACGTTCTTACAGCGAAATACAGCGATGATGCTCAGGCGCTTGCTGAAGGCAAAACAGCATTCGAGTTTTACGGTTCTTACATTATTGAAGAAGCTAAGAAGCTAAACCCTGAATTCAAAGGCGGATTTATGCCGGTTCCTACTATTAAAGAGGGTGATACTGCAACATTTGCAGGTGGAGAAAAAACAACATTCGGCGTTTGGAAGGATTCCGCGAATATTGATGCAGCTAAGAAGTACGTAGCATTCTTTGCACAACCGGAAAATATCGCAGCAATGGCTAAATCGTCTGCGCTTCCTCCAGGTCTTAGCGGTGTTGAAGTTGATGCAGGTGACCTGACAGCCTTCTATGAAAAATATAATGATACACGCATCATTCCTTACTTCGACCGCGTATTCCTGCCGAGCGGAATGTGGGATGTAATGTGCAAAAACGGTGCCGATCTGTTGGCAGGCGGCATTAAAGTGGAAGACTTCTCTAAAAACATGCAGCAGGAATTTGAGCGTCTGAGAGCAGTAAGCAAATAATTTTAATAACAAGCGATAACAAAAGAACAACTTAGAAAACGGCATACGAAGATAGCGGCGGCCGAATGCGGCTAATCACGCATGCGGCCGCGGCTCATTTTTGAAAAAAAAAAGAAGCCGTACATGAGGAAGGAGGTTTGGAGATGCCAGCTGGAAAAATTGTCGTCAAGTCGACAGATCAAGTGATTTACAATACAAATAAACGGAAATCGAGTCGTTTCGAAAAGCTGTTTCGTTTTCCAGGCCTATTGAATTTGATGTATGTACCCGCTTTGATTTTGTTCTCCATCTTTATTTTCTATCCGCTTATCAGAGGCTTTCAAGTATCCTTCTATAACTGGAACGGATTTTCGCAAAATATGATCTGGGTCGGCTTTGAGAAATACAAAATGATGATATCTGACCAAAAAGTGATAACGACTTTCAAAAATACATTGATTTACGGTCTTGGCAGCACATTGCTTCAAAACTTGTTTGGTCTGGCCTATGCGCTGTTTCTTGATCAGAAGATCCGGGCTAAGGCATTAATCCGTACCGTTGTGTATCTTCCGGTTATTATTAGCCCGCTTATTATGGGTTACATCTGGTATTTCATCTTTCAGTATAACAATGGAGCTTTAAATGATATTACGGCATTGTTCGGAATGGCGCCAAAGGATTGGCTCTCTAATGGGCCGATGGCTGTATGGATTATTACATTCGTAAATACTTATCAATACATGGGTATTGCCATGATTATCTATTTGGCTGGATTACAGTCAATTCCCAAGGATTATTACGAAGCGGCTGAAATCGACGGTGCTCGTTGGTTTGCCCGATTTAAAAATATTACGATTCCATTGCTAATGCCTGCGATTACGGTTAATATCGTGGTCAATATAATCGGCGGCCTGAAGCTGTTTGATGTCATCATTGCGATGACTAACGGTGGTCCCGGCTACGCTTCCATGTCACTTTCAACGATGATGTACAATTTAATGTTTGCAAGACAGGACGCAGGCTATGCATCCGCATTAGGTATTGTCATGTTCTTAATGATTTGCGTCATTAGCTTGACGGCACTGTGGCTGCTTCGCAGGAAGGAGGTTCAGGCATGAGCAAAGTGACGAAATACATCGCTGCATTTTTAATCGTAATCGTTCATATTGTTCCTTTCTACTTACTGGTCAACATGGCCTTTAAGCCAATGAAGGATTTAAGTTCAAAATGGGTTCCATCGTCCAACATCAATTTTAGCAACTTCGTTGATGCATGGAAGCACGCTGGATTAGATAAAGCGCTTATGAATAATATTATTATTACCGTTTGCACCATTGTACTTGGAATCTTAATCGGGTCGATGGCATCCTATCCATTGTCGCGCTTCAAGACTAAAGTGAATCAGGTTGTGTATATGCTTTGTGTGTCCTGCTTGGTCGTACCGGCGCTTACGATTCTGGTTCCACTGTATAGGCTGGTCGTCGATGTCAATGGCATCAATACGCATTGGGCGATTATATTGATTCATGTCACCTTTATTCTTCCAATGACCATATTCTTATATTCAGGATTTGTAGGTGGCATTCCAAAGGAATTGGATGAAGCCGCATTAATTGACGGCTGCAATCATTTTGAGATCTTTTACCGCATTATTTTCCCATTGATGAAACCGATTACTGCAACGGTTGTCATCATACTGGGGATGCAGGTATGGAACGATTACCAGTTCTCGATCTTCTTCCTGCAAAAAGCGGATTACCGTACGATTCCCGTTGCGCTGTCATCATTCATCTCGCAGTTCCAGAACAATATCAGCTGGGTAGCAGCTGGTTGTATGATCGCGATGATGCCGATGACCATCATTTATATGTTTTTTCAGAAATATTTTATTAAAGGCATGGCAGATGGCGCAATTAAAGGTTAGCGTTACGGCATACATCTAGCAAAACAACAAAAACCACTTCCCCGGAAGTGGTTTTTGTTGTTTTATTGGATAAGTTTTTAGGCGAATACAGCTCGATAGGTCAAATATTACGCATTGTCCTGAAGCAAATGAAAAGTTCGAATATAACTCCGGCTATTTAAATAAGCATAAACAATACATCCAGTAAGCGCATTCAAAAAAATGACTTGTTGGGTCGACAAGCAGCTACCAAATGAAGGAGGGAACAGAGTGAAAGCGAGCAGAAGAAAATTTGTTCTAATGACAGCAACGATCATTTGTGTTTCATTGTTATTCGGTTGTACGAGCAATAATGGAACGACGACGAATGAACCCAGTATTACAAAGACAGAGGAAGGGAATGCCGAGACGACAAAGAAAACGATCACAATTACGTATAGAGATGATGGAATTGGCGAGCAAGGAACGCTTTATAAATGGATTAAGGAAATATCAGCCAGTTACCCGAACAAAAATGTAGAAATCAAGCCGACTCCTATTCAAGCGTCCGAAGGAGACTATTTTGCCAAAATTGCATTGGCACTGAAATCTAAGGATACGGCGCCTGATATTGTAACGGAAGACACTTTTATTTTGAATTCGGATGCAAGCGCAGGATTTTTGGAGCCATTGGATGAGAGATTGAAAGGTTGGGAAGATTGGACCAATGGTTCCTTTATTGAAGCGATGAAAAAGGGAGTCACAGCGAGCGACGGAAAAGTGTATGGCGTTCCTTACAACACCGATTCAAGAGGTCTCTGGTATAACAAGGAAATCTTCAAAAAAGCAGGTTTACCGGAGGATTGGCAGCCGAAATCATGGGATGACATCCTAAGTACAGCGAGAACGATCAAAGAAAAAGCTGGCGAGGATATTGTTCCATTATGGATGAACCTTGGCAAGGCTACAGGAGAAGCAACATCCATGCAAACCTATGAAATGCTGCTCTATGGAACGGGTGATAGATTATACGATAATGACTCCGACAAATGGATTATTAAGAGTCAGGGCATATTGGACGCGCTTAGCTTCATTGAGACGATTAACAAGGAGAAGCTTGGACCGCCGCTGTCTAAAGTATTGAATGGCCAGGCAGGAAACACTTCTTCGCGTGAATATTTGCCTCAAGGCAAGCTTGCCATTTCATTAGATGGCTCTTGGATCACAGGCAACTACTTTGAAAGCGGCGCTGCGCCTTGGCCGGAATATAAGGATGTTCTAGGCTTTGCACCAATGCCGACAAGCAAAGGCCAGGCACCAGGATCGATTACACTGGCTGGCGGTTGGGCGTTATCCATCCCTAGCAATGCGAAAAATAAAGATGAAGCATGGGACTTCATCAAATATGCATTAAACAAAGAAAACACCCAAAAGCTTGTCATTGCTGCAGGCAACATTACGGTTCGGGCTGATGTGGCTAAGGATCCTGAATATACAAAAATGCCGTTTAATGAAATCGCGACGGAGTATTTGCAAAATGCGGAGTTCAGGCCAGCGCAGGATAAATATCCTGAAGTGTCCACTCAAATCCAAACGATGGTTGAATCAGTGACTACAGGTACGTCGCCTGCGGAAGCGCTGAAAAAGTACGCGCAGGATGTAACGAGGATTGCTGGCAAAGACAATGTAACGGAAAAATAAGAGAGAAAAGCTTGCTTGCTCAAGCAGATTCTTGCAAGCGGATTTGCTTGAGCAGCCGCTTTTTTTTGATTTTCAGCATGCGGGAGGAGAACGATGCATGAGCAGTTTGACGGGAAATGTTCTCTATAAGAAAAGAAAATCATATGCTTGGCTCTATTTTTTGCTTCCATCCATAGCGATCATGCTCGTCTTTTTTATTTATCCGATTTTGTTGACCTTCTTTTATTCCTTTACGAATTTGGCATTGACCGGAGAAGCGGCCAAGGAGCTGAAATTTGTCGGGATCGACAACTATACTCGCATGTTTGAAGACCCGACAGTTAGAGTAAGCATATGGAATACGCTCATTTTCTTAATAGGCTCTGCAGTTATCGGCCAGCAAGTGCTGGGATTCCTGATTGCACTTCTAATGAAGCATAAAAATAAGATGTTTAGGCGCGTCGTTGGTACGATTGTGCTGGCTGGCTGGGTAACACCTGAAATTGTATGCGCATTATGCCTTTACAGTTTTTTCGGAGATGAAGGTACACTCAATGCCATTATTACATCCTTTGGACTTCCTGAAGTCCTTTGGCTGTATACCGTTCCTATGGTCACCATCATCCTTGCGAACATTTGGCACGGCACGGCTTTCTCTATGCTTGTGTTTCAAGCAGCGCTGGATGATGTGCCAACGGAGATAGAAGAAGCGGCAGTTGTAGACGGGGCATCAGGCTGGCAGATTTTAACGAAAATTACGATTCCTTATATTAAAGATACGATTACAACGAATATGATGCTCGTAACGCTCCAGACGCTTGGGGTGTTTGGACTTATCTATGCGATGACTGGCGGAGGACCAGGAACTTCAACCACTACATTGCCTATCTTTATGTATAATCAAGCCTTCGTTAATTATCAACTTGGCTATGGCACCGCAATATCCTTATTGCTGCTGTTAATTGGTATTATTCTTAGCTTGTTCTACATCCGCTCGATGAAAGAGTAAATGTACAAGGAGACTTCGTATGAATGCGAAACATCGTAAACTGATTTATCGAGTCCTGCCGTATACGATTCTTACTTTGATCGGAATTTGTTTCTTGCTTCCACTTCTATGGGTGTTCGTGGCCTCCATTGATCCGAACGCGATGCAATCGCTTAAATTACCGAATCAAATAACGGGTGGCAACTATGTGGATGTGATCACCAATCGCGTCAACCAGCGTGCATTTGTCATTGGCCTTATCATGTCAGTTGGCCAAGCTATACTCGTCGTCATATTAGCCTTGCTCGCAGCCTATCCTTTGTCTCGATATCAAATGAAATATAAGAAATCTTTTATGCTGACGATTTTATTTATGACTTCTTTGCCAATTACAGCGGTTATGGTACCGGTTTATCAACTGTTTTTAAGCCTAAAATTGTATGACAATATTTTTGGTGTCATTTTATTTTATGTCGCATCATCGATGCCATATGGCATTTGGATGTTGAAAAACTTCATGGATTCGGTGCCAAATGACTTGGAAGAAGCCGCATGGGTCGATGGGGCGTCTGTCTTCGTTGGCATTCGAAAGGTTGTTGCGCCATTAATGGTTCCGGGCATTTGCACGGTAGCGATTTTCACATTTTCCGGAAGCTGGGGCAATTTCTTTGTTCCGTATATTTTATTGCAGACACCTGAGAATTTCCCGGCTTCATTGAAGCTTTATCAGTTTTTTGGTCAATACGGAATGGTGGAATATGGCAAATTAGCAGCATTCTCCGTGCTGTATGCAATTCCTTCGGTCGTGCTGTATATCCTCTCCCAGCAGTTTATGTCCAAAGGGTTTGGACTTCAAGGCGGGACGAAAGGGTAATGAAATAAGCGGTTTGAACAACCTCATATTAATTAAACATGCCTGCTGGGGCATGTTTTTTTTGTTTGGGGAGTCCGGAAAGAGGCATGTTCCTAAGCTGAGGGCTGTTAATGCTGCAAATCTTTTTTGATGATTATGGGCATATTTAGGGAAAGCTATCCTTTCAAGGGAAGGGTGTGAACAGATGAAGATATGGCATTCGTTAAGGTTTAAGTTGTTGGCTTCTTTTTTACTATGCATATTGGTGCCATCGTTGATCTTGTCCATTGTGAGTACGAACTATTATCAAGTTATAATGGCAAAGGAAACGGACCGGTTGACGACCAATACGATCCAAGCCATGGCAAACAACGTAGAGGCAAACATAGAAGAGCTGGAAAATTTAATGACCAGCCTCTATATGAATGAAAGCATCATGCAAGCACTTCAGCTATTTGGAAAAGCAGATTATGACTTGCTTGATGAGCTGACCAAATTTAATGCGAATAAGGCGTTGTTTCAGCTGCTGCCTTCGTACTTGCAATATACGAACGACAACATTTTAGGAAGCGTCATTATTGCCAGCAACGGAATTACGTTCTCGACGAATAAATACGACTCGAAGACGACACTGCTGGACAATTACCCTTATCGCGAGAAAGAATGGTACAACGAAGCCATCAAAGCCGGAGGCAAAACGGTACTTATTGATATGCACGAAACCGATTATTACAGCAGAACATCAATGCCTGCCGAAGCATTCTCGATTGCTAAAGCGGTAAAAGACCCGAATTCGTCGAAAATACTTGCTGTCGTGATGGCAGATGCCAAAAGCTCGGCGCTTGAAAATATAGTGAATAACATTAATTTTAGCGATCGCGCAATTGTAACCGTACTGGACCGTAACAATCGAGTTCTTTACGCGAATAAGACAATGGATGAGAATATCATCGAGCAGCTTACGGCAAATAAGTCGACAATTAAGAATGGGAATGATACGTACATCAAGAGCAGTCAGCTCATTTCAGGGATAGGCTGGAAGATGGTGGTTCTCTCCTCCTATACGGAAATGCAGCTATCGTCGAAGCGGTTGTACCATGTTTCGGTCTTGTTCAGCGCCTTGTGTGTGTTGACGGCATTTGCGCTATATTTTGCTTCTTCCAAGCGGATGATGAATTCCTTGAAGAGCATTATTGTTACGATTAGAAAGGTGGAAAAAGGAGACCTAGGCGCCCATCTTAGCATTGCTGGCAAGGATGAGATCGCGCAAGTTGGCGCCGCTTTGAATCATATGGTGTTTACATTAAGAGACTTGATCGATCGGGAATACAAGGCGGTGCTTGGTCAGCGAAACGCCGAATATCATGCGCTGCAAATGCAAATTCAACCTCATTTCCTTTATAATACACTGACGGGTTTAATGGGCTTGAACCGGGTGGGTGACCGCATAGGCTTGGAAAATTCGATCTTGAGTCTTACCTCGATGCTGAGATACACGCTAGAGCATGATAATTGGTCCACTGTTGATAAGGAAATGCAGTTCATATCCAACTATTGCAACCTTCAAAAATATCGGTTTGAGGATCGGATGGCGTTTCATATCTTTTACGATGAGGAAACTGCAGCCTGCCGCATCCCGAAGCTGCTCTTGCAGCCGCTTGTAGAGAACGCGGTGATTCACGGTCTTGAGCCTATAAGTCGACCGTGCATGATTGACATTTTAGCTAAAATTGAGTACAAAGAGAACATTCCTTATTTAACTTTGACTGTAGAGGATGATGGAGCTGGCTTTGATAAACATAATTTTGACAAGGTAAAGCCAAACATTGGAACAAGCAATATTAAGGAGAGGCTCTCGATCGCTTTTGAAGATTATCATTTTTCAATTGTTAGTAAACGAAACGAAGGAACGCTGTGCACGATTGAAATCAATTACAAAGAGGTTGATCCATATGAAAGTACTGATAGCGGATGATGAAAGAATGGTCAGGGTTGTTCTCCGGAGCACTTTGGAGGAGATCGATTCAAGAATTGCTATAGTGGGAGAAGCGAAGGACGGGAATGAGATGCTGGAATTGACAGCGCTCCATAAACCGAATATTGCTTTTGTTGATATCAAAATGCCTGAGCTTGATGGACTCTCAGCCATTAATCAGGGGAAGATGCTATCCCCTTCGACGCACTGGATTATTTTAACGGGATTCTCCTATTTTGAATATGCACAGGAAGCCATCAAGCTTGGTGCATATGCTTATTTACTTAAGCCTATTGAGCCGCAAAGGTTAAATGAGCTGCTGATGGAAATCAGGCAGAAGCTTATAGCCGAGATGGAAGCCGCCAATAAAAGCTTTAAGCGGGATTTAATTGCCAATTATTTTATTCATCATTACGATAGGGAGCTGGAGCAAACTTTCGAAGGGAGGGAATTCGGAGGTTTCTTGCTTATTAAGGACAGCTCTTGGAGTGAACCAAGGCAGGTGGAGGTGCTGACGGATTTTTTTGGCCAGGTGTCCAGGCTGAATAACGAGCTGATGCCGCATGCCATCCATACTGCGATGATTACGATGTCAAACGGCGATGTAGCCTGTATATACAGCTATGATCCAAGCTTACGGATATTGGCCGAGCAAATTTCAGATGAGGTTTTGCGCAAGCTTGACGAGCTTAACGACCCGCAATTCCATATCACAATGCTGACCTTTCAGCCAACGGAGGATTTAGCAGAATTGTACAAGCAATCCGATCATCTGCAAGCAAATAAGCATTTGAGGGTACTTTCTGGCTTTCAAAATAAGCTTTGCTGGAACGATTTGGAGCAAATAGCCGAGGATCCTGTAAAGGACAAGCTTTGCAAAAGGGTTATAGATCTATGTGATAGCTTTAAAGACGAGCACTTGCTTTCTTACTCCGATCATATGAAGGAAATTCGCAAAATATTTGCAGAAAACACTTCTTTGGACAGGCTGGATATTAAGACCAAGATTGCTGATTTTATTTATTGTTCCATCGGCTGTCTGTTCGAAGCAGATCAAGGACTAGACACCATGCTTAGAACGCTGGAGCTTTATGGGGGGAAAATCAAAAATACGAGAGCGGATTCCTTTGAATTAATCGAACAAATCGTCGATTATATTGCCGCAAACTATATGAATGAAATTAGCATATCGGAAATCGCTGATCACCTGAAAGTGACTGCCAATTATGTGAGTCGGATCTTTCATCAGAAGAAGGGCATGAAATTTATCGATTTCTTAACGGAGGTGCGTATCGCGCATGCCAAAAGATTGCTTTACGATAATCCTAAAATGCCAGTCAAAGAGGTAGCAGCTCGAGTAGGCTATTTCAGCACGCGGTATTTTTCCAAGTTATTTCTAAAGGAAGTAGGAATCTATCCCTCTGATTTTGCAAAAAATCCAAATCTTTAAGACAGCAATGCAAGTGGATGGTTAATTTATAGGAAATCATACGAGGCGGCCGGTTTTCCGGCAGGCCTTTTTTTAGTTGAAGCATGAGACAATTCGATCTTAGTTAATGCTAAAACACTCCAAATCTGTAGAAATGAGCTCTGCTAGTATAGTTTTGTATCAATAGCCAGATGAATAAAAACGCTTTAAAATTATTATGCGTGAAGTGAACATAGAAAAAAATAGGAGGGACGGTTCAAAGTGAGAAAACCACTAAACTTGAACATTACCATCCTATTGCTCCTTTTGTCGGTTCTATCCGGCTGTTCATCAAAACCAGCAAACGCAACGGGTACCAGCTCATCGCCAGCGGCTCCTAAGTCTGACGCAAGGCTCACCCTTATGACGAATATCAGCGGTGTGCAATTTGAGCTTCTTGATAAGATAAGCAAAGCCTTTACTGCTGAAACCGGCATCGAAGTGGAAACGGTCTCACCAGGTGCAGCCTATGAAGAAATAATGAAAATAAAAATGGCAAGCAAAAACCTGCCAGATCTATTTACTACGCATGGCTGGTCAGTTGAAAGATACAGCGGATATTTGAGATCGCTTAGAGATCAGGCTTGGTTTTCTGGTATTAACCCGGCAATTAAACCTCTTATTACTGATAAAAACGGTGAAGTTTACGTTCTGCCAGTAGATGTTGATTTGGCAGGCATCGTGTACAATCGCGATATGATGAAAGAACTGAATATTCATATTGATGAGCTTACTACATGGACTGCATTTGAAGATGCGCTGACAAAGGTTAAAGACGCAGGGTACATTGGCGTTCACTTTGCCGGTAAAGATAGCTGGACTATTGGACAATTTTTCGATTATACAGCACCTTCCTTCTTCACAACGAACGAAAACAACAATTACCGTAAACAATTGAAAGACGGCACCTTTGAATGGAACCTATGGAGGCAGCCTCTTGCTATGCTTCAAAAATGGAAAAAAGCTGGTTATATCAACAAAGACAGCCTGACTTCTAATTATCTAGATACCTCCAGGGCAATGGCAGAAGGCAAGGCAGCCTTTGCGTTCCATGGCAACAACATCCTAAAGGAAGTCATGGAGCTAAACCCAGATGCAAACTTTGGCATGATGCCGATTCCAGCTGTCGACGCGATCGATGCTCCGACCTTGATCGTCGGAGAGAAAACAGCGATTGGCGTATGGAAAGGCTCCAAATATGAGAAGGAAGCGCTGAAATTTCTTGAATATATCGCCAGGCCTGAAAATGTGGAAAGCATTGCTTCATCCAACAATCTCCCTGCTGGGTTGACAGGCATTCCATCCGATGAGGGCGCCGTTGCGCAAGACTATATCAAATATGCAAATACTAAAATGATTTCTTACTTTGATCGCGAGTACCTTCCTAGCGGAATGTGGGAAGATCTATGTTCAACTGGAGCGGCTATATTAGCCGGACAATCCGGCGCGATTAATGACGGCATAAAAGTAATGGCGCAAAGCTACAAAGACAAATTAAGCCAGCAAACATTAACATTAAGGGTAGAGGATGACTAGAATGGACGATTTAATGAAAGCGATTAAATTAAGGGAAGCTGGGGAGCTGGAGGAAGCAAAAACGATACTGTTTGATTTGGCAAGGGAAGAGCCTCGTAATCCATCGGTATGGTATCAGCTTGCTTGGGTACATGATGTGTTGACGCTGGAAAAAGGAGCAGTATCTTATTATATCATCGCATTAGAGTTAGGATTGTCAGGGGAAGAGAGGCAAGGGGCCTTGTTAGGACTTGGAAGCACCTATCGATCTCTAGGCATGTATGAAAATGCTATAAGCGTATTTGATGAAGCTATAAATGAATACCCTGAGAAAAGAGAGTTTCGGGTTTTTTACGCCATGACGCTATACAACCTGGAGGATTACGGACAAGCAATGGAAATATTATTAAAGCTTCTGGCTGATACGAGTGAAGATAAAGGCATACAAGCCTATAAGAAAGCGATAAATTTTTATGCGGACAAGCTTGAGCAAATTTGGAAATGAAGCGAGGAGGAGCGGCATAAGCTGTCTTACTTGCTGGTGAAGCTGGAGCTGTCAGAAGGATAAGCATTATGAGGGGGCAGACGCGAAGAGGTAACAACCTTTTCGACTGCTCTTTTTTTTGTGTTTAGAAGTGGTAATATTGCAACATTATTTAGTATTGCATCGTTATGTTAAATATTGGAGTGGGGGGTTGGAAGGAAACAGTGACTCGTTTTATAAGAAAATCGAAGAGCGTGAAACCGTTCAAGCCATAATGAATATTTTGAAAAATGTGTCCTGGGAAAATGCTAAAGTATTGATGTCTCGTCAACCTGATTATAAAATGGATACGGTTAACACAAGCCCAGCCGTTTCGTATGAACCAAAAACCTATGCAATCTGGATTTCACCAAATAAAGACATATTAGAAGTGATCATTGAAGGACAGTCCAAGTATGGGAAATTATCAAGCGCAGATAGCGAGAAGATGCTCTCCATTTTAGAAGTGCGCTGATGCCTTCACAAAATGCGCATTCGGGGATCAATTCAAAGAAATAGAACTAGAATATAGATCTATGTTAGGGAGGCATTATAATGAAGCGATTATTCGCTACTTTGTTTATATTGCTGTGGGTGACAGGTTGCGGTGCCGAGAAGGACACGGAAAAAGATGTGAATACCGGCACGAACATCGAGCAGCAAACAGTTAAAAACACTAGCGAAGCAAACAAGATGCCCAAAGACATGCCGAGCAGCTTTAATTTCATGGTTCGTTTCGGTTATGGCGAGGTGAATAAAAATGAAGTTAACACCTTCCAAGGCACAGTCACAAAGGATTTAATCATGAATGGGACGGCCTCTGCAAAAATAACATTAACGGTCGAAGAGATGCGCAGCATTTATGAGAAAATGCGGGAAATAAACATAATGGGAAAGAAAGAGTTAGTACCCGCTAAAATAAGTTGCGAGGCTACTCCATATAGCGTGGACAGCTGGGAAATCCATGTAAATGGGGAAACGAACCAATTTTCTTGGTCAGATCAATATTGTGAACCAACGAGCGATGCAAAGCAGCTGCTGGAATTGCGAAGCTTCATCCAGCAAATCGTTGCGGAGAAAGAAGAATATAAAAAGCTGCCTGAATCAGAGGGTGGCTACGAATAGTAGGAGGCTGTTATGAATAAGCAATGGTCAGAGGAAGTACCTGTCGTACAATTTCGTATAGCAAGGCCAACTCATCAGCTAAATAAAATAATTGAATTTTACCATGAAGGCTTGCGTCTCAACATCATTGGTTCTTTTGAAAAGCATGAAGGCTATGACGGAATTATGTTTGGACTTCCTGCGGCTGGCCATCACCTAGAATTTACTCAGCATAAGGATGCTGTTCCGGTACCGCCGCCATCCGAAGACAACCTGCTCGTTTTTTACATACCGAATCTCGCTCAAAGGGACGAGATCGCAGCGCGGTTGCAGCAAATGGGTTATGATGCCGTGCCGCCAGAGAATCCGTATTGGAATGAAAATGGCATAACGATCTGTGACCCGGATGGATGGAGAATCGTTTTACAGAACACGAGCGGATTATCTTAAATAGCAAAACCGCATGCTGCTCGACGGCGACATGCGGTTTTTTTTTTGCATTTTCCTAAATCACGCTATTCTTTAACGGCACCAATTGTGATGCCTTTAACAAAGTAACGCTGCAGGAAAGGGTAAACGAGCAATATGGGCAGAGCGCCGATAAAAATTTGCGAGGCTCGGATCGTTCGCTGCGACATATTGGCAACCATCGCAGGATCAAACTTCGTCAAATCGGCCTGCACGATAATCGTTTGCATGAAGCTGGCGAGCGGCAGCCTTTCTGCTTCTTTAATGTAGATCAAACCGTCAAAATAAGCATTCCAGTGGCCGACCATTGTAAACAAGGAAACCGTCGCAATGGCTGGCAAGGAGATGGGCAGATAGATAGTGAAGAATGATCGGAAGTGGCCAGCACCATCCATAAAGGCAGCTTCTTCAAGATCTTTAGGTACGGTACGAAAGAAGTTAAGCAGCAAAATGATATTAAAGACTGCTACCATGCCTGGAAGAATAAGCGCGAACAGTGAATTCATTAGTCCAAGTTTCAGGATCAGGATATATCCCGGAATCAAGCCGCCGCTGAACAGCATCGTAATAACAAAATACCAAAGATAAATATTGCGTGCTCGGAATACGCGGGTATCCTTGGAGAGGGCGTATGCCGCTATGAGATTGACGAACATCGCCATCGCCGTTCCAATTACGGTCCGCTGTATGGATACCCATAGGGACGAGAGGAAGTTGGCGTTGTCAAACGTTTTGGCATAAGCTTCAAATGTAAATCCGATCGGCCAAAACGTAACCAAGCCAGCGTTGGCGGGAGCGGTTGAGCTTAAGGATACCATCAGCAGGTGATAAAGCGGAAGCAAGCATAGAACCGAAACCGCAGCCAGAAAGACATTGTTGAAAACGGAGAAGATACGATAGGATAACGTTTTGTGGTACATAGGAGGTCCCCCTTTCTAGAAGATGCGATAGCCGGCCAATTTATAGGCAAGTCGGTAGGATATGATAATTAAGATTAGGCTGATCAATGATTTGAACAGGCCTACCGCCGTAGCGAAGCTGAATTGCCCGCTAAGAAGACCTTCCCGATAAACGAATGTATCGATAATATCACCCTGCTGATAGATCAGTGGACTGTACAAGTTGAACACCTGGTCAAAGTTTGCATTCAGTACGTTGCCTAGCGCCAGAGTCGCAACAACGATCGCAATCGGTACAAGCGAAGGAATGGTCAGATGCATCGTTTGCTTCCAGCGTGTCGCTCCATCAACCTCTGCAGCTTCGTAAAGAGCGGGGTTAATGCCTGCAAGCGCAGCTAGAAAGATGATTGTGTTGAATCCAAATTCCTTCCACACGTCGCTGGAGATAATAACAAATCGGAACCAATTGCCGTCGCCTAGGAAAAATATCGGCTTAATCCCAAATACATGCGATAGAAATTGGTTGATAAGTCCAGTTTGGGCTAGCACATCGATGAGAATTCCTGCTAATGTGACCCAGGAAAGAAAGTGAGGCAGGTAGACTAGCGTTTGAATGCCCCGTTTCAATCCCATATTTCTAACCTCATTCAACAACAAGGCGAAAATAAACGGAATAAATAAATTCATTACTATTTTGCTGCAAGCAAAGAACAGGGTGTTCCACGTAATTTGCAAAAAATATTCATTTTCCAGCATATAGCGAAAATGTTTTAACCCGACCCACGAGGAGCCGGAAATGCCGAGCCCTGCTTTATAATCTTGAAACGCCATTACGATCCCCGTCATGGGCAGATAAGAAAAGACGAAAACCAATAGGACAGCCGGCAGAACCATGAAGTGAAGCATCCAAGGCTGCTTGTATCCGCCTTTGATTTTCTCGCGACGAGTGCTCTTGAGGTTCATTTGTTTAGTTGTGTTTGCGTCCATATCTCTCTCCTGTTCCCTAAAAACTCATTTGTGTATTCTGAGTAACCCTGATATATATAGTAACAACAAGCTCAGCCATCGAACTATAGGATTTTGTTAGGATCGATAGGGTTTTGTTAGGGATATTTCATGGAGGGGTCAGTTATGGTGCTTAATAAAGGGATATCGTATATCCGAAGAAAAACGGGCGCAAAATTCAGTTTATTTGCCAAAATGAACGGTTTGATTATTATTTTGTTCATTCCGATTATTATCATGTTTACTTATTCCAACCGCATAGCATTAGATGTGATCAGCAAAGAGCTTCAAGTTTCCAACACGAAGCAGCTCTCTTTCTTATCGAGTCAAATCGATTCAAGAATCAACCAAACGATGGACTTTATTATTACTTTCTCCCGGGATCCGAATGTGCAGAAGTTTAATGGCTTAAATATTTGGGACGATGGCTACGATCGGATGCAAACCAGATATGTGGTGCAGGAGAAGATGGCGCTGCAGTCAGGAGTTATGAATATTTGGCCGGTCAAGTATACGGTATATTCCCAGCAAAACAAAGAGATTATTTCCAATTACAATAATCCTGCCTCCTATGATGAGGACTATCTCAAAAAAAATATGACAGGAAAATGGACTTACGGGGATGGTGAAAGCGTTCCGGAAGGGACTCCAAAATCGTTTTATTGGTTTTATACCGATTCATTTGGCCAACAGGGGACGCTTAGAGGCAGCAATCTCGTGGTTAAAGCCAGCTTTGGCCATGAAAATATTCAAAACATGCTGGATACATATAAAGCGGGCGGACAGGGTGATCCGTTATTTTACCATAAGGGTGAGATTCCGATTCTAAATCGCAGCGCAGCCAAGGGGCTGTCGAATGAGTTGATTCAGTATTTGGACGGGCATCAGCTTGAAGACACGATGCAGCAGGTCGTGAGGCTGGATGGTGAAAATTATTTGGTTAGTGCTGTGAAATCACCGCAGCTCGATTGGTATTTAGTCGATATTGTTCCGCTTGATCAAATTATGGGGCCGATATCGTTCAGCCGCAATTTATTTTATGTATCGATGGTGCTGCTGTTTGTCGTAGGCATTTCTGCTTCCGTGCTGCTTTACCGAAACGTGCAGCAGCCGATCAGAAAGCTGATTAAGGGCTTGCAAAGCGTGCAGCGGGGAGACTTCTCGGTTCAGATTAAGTCCAATGTCAACAATGAGTTTTCTTTTTTGTTTTATCGATTCAATGACATGTCGAGGCAAATACAAAGTCTAATTGAAAACGTACTCAATGAAAAGCTGCGAGTCAAGGAAGCGACATTAAAACAGCTGCAAGCACAAATAAATCCCCATTTCCTATACAACTGTCTCGGCTATATTATTAATATGGCCCAGATGAAGGATGAGGAAGCAGTCGTATCGATGGCGTATAATTTAAGCTCGTATTATCGTTACATCACTCGAATGGAGAAACAGACAGCTACACTGAGCGATGAAATTAAACTTATTATAAACTATTTGGAAATTCAGAAGCTTCGCAACGGGAGAATTCATTACACGATTGATATACCCGAGGAGATGTTGAGTCAGCAGGTTCCCCGTTTGATGCTGCAGCCGATCGTGGAAAATGCCGTCATCCATGGCGTAGGAAAATCCTATTCAGCAGGAGAAATTCGAATTACCGGCGAAATGTCAGACGGCTTTTGCAGGGTGTTTATCGATGACGATGGTCCAGGTATGAACGCCGAGCCGCAGGAGGCGCTTAATCGAAAAATGCATGAGCCTCTGCAAGAGGAAATGGGCTGCGGTCTTTGGAATACGAATCAGCGTATTATCCATCTATTCGGTGAAAACTCTTATGTTTATTTCTCGAAATCACTTCTAGGCGGTTTTCGGACAGAGATCAAGTGGGAGACGGCCTCTGGACAGCAACTTCAACGACGATTGATAAAAGGGGACATGTGACATGCAGATGATCATAGTAGACGATGAAGCACACTGGGTAGATAACCTATCCATGCATAAACCATGGCGTACACTTGGTATTGAGCAGGTACATAAAGCTTATTCTGGCCGCGAGGCGCTTCAGATTTTGGAGACGTATCCAATTGATATTGTCATTTCGGATATTATCATGCCTGAGATGACGGGAATAGAACTTATAGAGCGAATTCGCTTGCGTGATAAAAAAATAAAATGCATCATTTTATCGGGTCATTCCGATTTTGAATTTACGAAGGAAGCGCTCCGAAACCAAGCGGTGGACTATTTGCTTAAACCGCCGACCGATACCGAATTGTTTGGCGCTGTGAAGACGGCAATCGATCAGTTGACGGCAGAATGGGAGAGCATTAGCTCCTTTGAACGGACAGAAACGACGCTGCGGGAAAATTTGCCGCTGCTTCGCGGCCAGCTTCTTTTGGATGCCCTGCATGGCCAACGGATTTCCATTGATGAATGGAACCGGAAGCTTGCGAGTTACGGCTTGCCATTCAGCTGCGGCGACAGCGCCTTGCTGCTCGTTCGAATGGAGGAAGAATTCGAGCAATATAAAAACAATGGGCGGCAGCTTATGGAATACGCAATCGTCAATATGGCTGAGGAGATCATTGGAGAATTTGCCGAGGTTTGGGGCGTCAAGGAGGAGCATGGGTATCTTGCTTTCCTTGTTCAGCTTAAGAAAGGCCGCTCTGATGTAGGGAAGGAAACGATTTTGGAGAAGCTTGCCATTCAGCTTCAGTATAAGGTCAAGCAATTTCTGAAAGGCTCGCTGTCGATTGTGATGACGGAGTGGTTTAAGCTGCCCGAGCAGCTATCTGAGCGTTACCGGCAGGCTTCCGCATATTTTATGCAAATCGTTGGCGAAGAACGCGAATTTGTTATGCGCGTCGGCGACCTGGAACCGAGCGATTTCCAGGGGGCTCTTGATGCTATCTATCAGCCTCCCACATTGATCAACCTGCTGGAAGCCGGACGCTGGGACGCAGCCGAGGAAAAGCTGGTTACCGTGTTCGCAGAGCTGGATGAGCGATGGTCCGAATCTTTGGAGCACTGCATGGAGGCGGGATTTTTAATCGCGTCTTCCTTCACTCATCTTGCACATCGGAACGGCCGTACGCTCACAAAATTGCTGGGTGAGGATATCCAGCCCCTGCAGAGCGGCGAGGCTTTCAGTTCGATAAGCAAGCTTCGCAAGTGGTCCGTTGGCGTGCTTGGCAAGATGAAGGAGGGGACTTCGAATGAAATTAAAGATTTCCGTTCCCTGTATGTGAAGAAGACCCAGCAATTTGTGGAGAAAAATCTGCATCTGGACGTTTCCTTGCGTACGCTGGCCGATCATGTGAACCTTCATCCTACGCATTTGTCCAAAATTTATAAGATCGAAACCGGGGAAGGAATAAGCCATTATGTGTCCGCTCTCCGTATGGATCGTGCCTGCCATTTGCTTCGATCAACTGAAAAAAAGGTGTACGAAATCAGCATGGTCGTTGGCTATTTGGACCCGGCTTATTTTATTAAAGTGTTTAAACGCCAGTTTGGCGTGACGCCTCAAGAGTATCGGGACGGAAATAACAGCCTAACAGATTCTTATGAAAACTAACATAATCCTATAGATCCCCTACCCGGCTAATTGGTAGAGTTACACTGTAGTGATCTTACATCGTAGGGGGGAATGAAAAATGAGTACATTTCGAAAACCATGGCTGTTGCTCGTGGTTATGGCACTTGTTGTGATTATGGCCTGCAGCGGAAATAATGCGGGCAATGGGAATGCAAAAGGGGGAGATACCGCTACGAATGAAGCGAGCGCAGCACCAACCGAAGCCGCGACAGGGTTTGACCTTGGTAAATATGATCCGCCTATTGCAATTAGCACCGTATTGATGCCGAAGAAATATCTTAAGGATGAGACGAAGGAAAACAATGTCCACGACCGCTGGATGCTGGAGCAATTTGGATTAAAATATAAAGACAACTGGTATCCGGCAGGCAGCGATCAATATAAACAAAAGCTGCAGCTTGCTATCGCGTCCGGCGAGAAGCTGCCTGATTTTGTACCTGTACCAACCGACGCTGTACTGACTAACCAACTGATCGATTCCGGTCAATTCATTGCGATCGATGAGCTGTTCGAAAAGTACGCCAACCAAATTTGGAAAGATCATACGGTACAGAATCCAGAATTGTGGTATCCGTTCACGCGGGACGGCAAGAAATACAATCTCCCGATCCTTGAATATACGGACAATGACAATACATTGCTATGGTTCCGAGAAGATTGGATGGAGAAGCTGAACCTGAAAGCGCCAACGACGATTGCGGAACTAGAGGTCGTTTTGGACAAATTCAAAAATGAAAATCCCGATGGATTGGCAGAGAAGGACGTATATCCGCTGGCGATTTCTTTGAAAAACAATACGAACACATGGATGGGCTCACTGGATTGGCTGTTCGGAGCATATGGCACGGTAGAGGAGCAATGGAACAAGGATGCGAGTGGCAATCTTGAATATGGTTCCATTAATCCAGGCGCCAAAAATGCACTTGCGAAGCTTCAAGATTGGATGAACAAAGGTTATATTCATCCTGACGCGGCTTTGTGGGATGAAGGGAAATCTGCTGAAATCTGGACAAAAGGAAACGCAGGCATCCTGCCTGGCGCGAACTGGGTTCCGGACTGGCCGGCTCCGGATTTGTTGAAAAACGTACCAGGATCAAAATATAAAGCATATCCGGTTCCTGCTGGACCAGATGGCTTGATGGGCACCAAATGGCAAAATTCCGGTGTAAACAGCAGTATTATGATCAATAAGGATGCGAAGCATCCTGAAGCGATTTTCCTTTATTACAACTTCCTGCTTGATAACCTAGCGAATCCGGCTGTCGGCAGCAAATTTGAATATGGCTTTGCAAAGGGATATGACTGGGATATCGTGGACGGCGAACCGACAAGCAATAAAGACAAAATCAAAGACTTCTTTAATGATTTCCCTTACATTACCGGACCTGCCCGTATTCCAAACCTTTACATGCAAACGCTGGTTAAGCTGGCCGAAGGCAATAAACCGGAAACGCCTTACGAGAAGCAGCTTGCTGAATTCCGGAAGCCAGAAAACTGGTATGCCGCGAAGGTTGTTATGTCCCAAAAGGATATCCGCAAACAAAATTACTTTACAGGTGCGGCAACGCCGACGATGATTTCGAAATGGAACCTTCTGCGCCAGTCTGAGATGGAGACCTTTAACAAGATCATTTATGGCAAATTGCCAATCGATGCTTACGATGAGTTCGTTGCCAGCTGGAAGTCCAACGGCGGCGACCAAATCACGAAGGAAGTAAATGAATGGTTCAAGTCGGTAACGCAATAATAAATGTGAACTGCTCATAACAAGGGACACGCCAAATCTGGCGTGTCTTTTTGCGGGCTTGCCATGGTGAATCAAGGTTTTTGAAGCCGGGTATTACAGTAAAGTGAGATCTTTAAAGAAAGCTAGAACAGCTTCGTCTTTATGATGGGCAGTAACGGCCAAACCCAGCTGAATCGTAGCGTTCAGCTTCAAAACCTGTGCCGCAAAGAGCTTCCATTCTTCCTCTCCCGTACGGCAAAAGGCTTCAAAGCTGTCGCCTGATCGCTTCAGCCTAATCCATGTTTCGGGAAAAAGCACGGGAAACTCCGGTGTTTCAGAAGTGTAATCGGAAGGATAGATCGCTGCGCTTTCACCACCTGATTTTTCACGGAACTGAAGCTCATATCCGCCGTTGTTCTTATTTCGGGCGCTGTTATCTGGAAATACCATATGGTAAATATGCGGGCTGTCGGCCTCTAAAGTCTCACGAGCCATGATCCCAGCCTTTGTATATAAGTCCGCGCTGCTCAGAGACTCCAAGCGGACCGAAAAATCAAAATCTCCTGTATGTGCAGCATAAGCGAAGTGGAATTGATCGGATGCACCCCAAATATCGGTGCCTCCTGCAGTCAGAAGGTATCCATCGGAATATGCCTCCGTTGACCCCTGTTTGACCGGATTGCCTATATCCGTTCCTATTAAAGTAAGATGACTCATTATGTTATCCCCCTCAAGTATGCATCAATGAATAGAGTATAATCGATAAATGAAAGAAGGAAAAGTAGTGATCTGAAGGTGAGTTAGTAACCAAAAGGTTATTAGTCGAAGGGACTTAGTTACAAAGATACAACCACAATCAATGTAATTTTACATGTTGACCATCTATCGATACAAAATCTACCTTCTCCATTGGAATCATCTCTGGATAAAGCAGTTTAATTCGATTGTTATTTGTTGCAATCAAGCTTGATTCAGAATGAATGATTGTTCCGTCCGTAAAATGAATAGCTATATCCGCTTTGGATATATTTTCTCCGCTTATAGAATTACCATCAAGTGTAATACCAAGCGGTGAAACTTCAACATGTGTAATCGTAGTATCAGCAATATTTATATTAACAGCACCTTGTTTTGATGTTGTAGTTGTCTCCAACTTAAACGAGGTTCTCCATTTGCCCGGAACAAAATTTTTATAAGTTGTAAATTCACCTGCCAGCTTCAAATCCTTGAGCTGTGACAGTTCTGATAAATCAAACACATATTCATCATAATCTCCCGAATAGGTGGTCTGACCAAGCTTGTATTGTCCGTGACTTATCGTGTACATAGCAATATCCTGCCTTTTACCTTTCGCGTCTGTAAAATAAAAAGAGCCATGGTTAAAGCGCCCCATTTTGCTATTCGGATTTACTTGAATATGTAATTTGCCCTCGACAAATCCGATGTTGGAAATATATTGCCAGTCCATACCAGGCAGTGGAATAGCGAATTCATCATGTTGAAGAACCGCAACCTCCGGCTGCTTCATTACTTCATCTAAACCCTTACCGCCTCCGCCTATCGGATCTGTTTTTGTATCCAATATTTCATAATTAGGCTGTGGTCTTTTTTCAAGAAGGGAATAAAGATTAAGTCCTGTATCATAATTTTTGTCAGTCATGGCACCGCTCAAGAATGAATCCATTCGAACGGTAATTTTTTTACCGTTAAATTTTTTTCCGCCATTTAATCTCATTAGCATAGTAGCTGTTTTTGTTGTTTCGTCGTAATGAATCATTTGGGCGTTATGAACGGTGGCTCCTGTTACGGAGAAATCATAAATGTCGATGGAGTCATCCACCCGGTTGCCTGATAAATCGGTAATATTAAAATAAATAGCTGCCATTTCATTGTCATTTAAGGCTGCGAGCGTTTGCATCTGAATCCCTTGATCCTCGCTGACTTTTTGAACTGGCTGAAGAAGCTTTAAAGCATCCTTCCCGATGGCGTTCAAAACATATGTTAGATCAAAAAAAACCATCCCCGCCGCACTCGTAACAAGACATAACGAAATGATGGCTATCATGGCAATCGATATGATTTTTTTTCTATATTTCTGTTTAGGCTGAATGCCTTTAATACCTGCTTTCATATAAAATTTAGCTTTAATATTCGTTAAATTCTCTTCTGTAAATTTGAACGAGTCGTTTGACATAGTTAGTATCACATCCTTAAACATGTAATGAGTTTGGGTTATGTAATGATTACTTTTTTCCTTTTAGAAAAAGCCCCCTAAGACGCTGCTTGGATCGATAAATTTTGTTCTGTACCTGTCTTAATTGAAGGGATAAGGCCGTAGAAATCTCCGCAGGCTTTTGCTCATAGTAAATTCTTCGTATCATAATCTCACGATCGGGTTCAGAGAAAGCATGGATGGCTTTCAACAATTCTTCATCACTTTCACGACTTACAACATCGTTTAAAATATTATCAGTTCGAAGGTTAATATTGTCGTCAAAAGGGAGTACGGATGTTTTTTGGAGTTTGCGAAATCGATCAATCGCTTTATTTTTTGCAATAATGACAAGGTAAGTTTTTAAACTCCCTCGCTTTTCATCAAAAGCAGTCGGTTTTTGCCAAAAAGAGAAAAAAACATCTGCTACACATTCCTCTGTTTCCTCAGTAGGAGCAGCGTTTAATATAGATCCGACTACCATCCAGAGAAGCTTTGAATACATATCCATTACTAATTCAATGGCTTTTGGATCCTTCATTTCAACCGCTGTTTTTATTTGAAGATCATTCATTCCTTATTTTTCACCTCAGCTTCTCTACTAGCATATCTTCACTATACATTTCGAAAGAAATATCATTTTTTCTCAATGAAAAAAATTCACAAGATTTCGCCAGAGCCTCATCGCATTATCAGAAACGACCTGAATAAAGGCAGTTTCTTCATTCTTCTTATCGGATTTTACATAGATGAAAAAAATTTATACATAATCGTTTTTAAAAATAGGTAAAATATAAATAACCAAACATCAAATTTTTCGACTTTCAAGCCCTCATTACAAATGCTCCCGAATCAGACGTGGTTAAAGGCAGTAAATCGCAGTAAGGTGCACATCTAAATCCATGTATGGTATTATATTATTAACGATAAAACAAGCAAAAAGCAAAGCTGCCATAATGAAGGAGTTTTTATTTTGAATGATGCTATGATCATGTTAAAGAAAACGAGTCGTACTTTTTATATTCCCATCAATCGTTTAAAAGAAGGATTAAAGGAAGCAGTTGCAGCTGCCTATTTGTGTATGCGTGCGATTGATGAAATTGAGGATCATGAGACGCTTGAGGACGATGTGAAAGTGGAGCTTTTGAATGGCATTCATGATGCATTCGAGTCAAAGGATGTCGTTAACGAATCTCAAAAGCTGTTGTTCCCCTATCGTGATGTACTGCCCGATGTGACGATGCGAATTCATGAATGGGCGCTGCTATGTCCTCCCACAGTCACTGAAGTCGTATACCGCAACACTTCAAAGATGGCCAAGCAGATGGCAGATTGGGTTCACGTAAGCTGGAACATTCGGACGGAAGAGGATTTGGACGGTTATACGTATAGTGTTGCAGGCATGGTTGGGGAAATGTTATCTGAGATCTGGTTCTGGTTTGACGGTACAAAATCAGATCAAGAGAAAGCGGTTGCTTTCGGCAGAGGCTTGCAGGCTGTCAATATTTTACGCAATCGTAAGGAAGATCTGGAACGTGGCGTAGACTTTTTTCCTGATGGCTGGGGCACGAAGGAAATGATCAAGTACACGCGGCGCAATCTAAAGCTTGCTGATTCCTATATTGTAGATTTGAAGGGCGGACCGGCTCTCGACTTCTGCAAAATCCCGCTAACGTTGGCGCATGCGACCGTTAACCTGATTGCTGCAGGCGGCAACAAGCTTACAAGGGATGCCGTTATGAAGCTTGTAGGCAGCATTAATTAAGCAACTGATCAAATAGTTAAAAGCCAAGCCCATGATCGAAAGCAGGGCTTGGCTTTTATTTGTGTCCATTATGACATCGTTATTGATTTCTGATTACTCTCTTTTTATTAAAATTTGTACCTTGAGTCGTCTTATAAAGAACATACCCACCCGAAACGATTGAGATCAGGAAGCACGCGAGGACGAGAAGCGAAATGGCTGACCAATCGACGATGCTTCGACCAAGATACGTTTGCCAGCCAATTGCGATTAAACCGAGCAGGAAGGTGATCCCCGTAATATGGATCCATATGCTGCGAGCTCTAGCGGTAAATGAAGTTCGTTCAGTAAGCCAAGCGACAACCGGTACGGCTTGCAGCGCGTGGAAGCCAAGGCCGTGGAGTACTATAATGTTGCCATGTGCACCGACAACTCGACCTTCATTTATCGATATCCAAACACCTGCTGCAAACGAGAAAAGGATAGCGATCATTGCATAACGTATGCCTGCAACTAGCTCTGGCCTGAGAAAATACGCTTTTCTGCGGAAAAAATGAATGGCTAAGAACAGATAATATAGGGAGATCAAGAGTGCTACGAATGTGAAAATGGAACCGACCGCGACGTCAAATGCCGCACCGCCATTCACAAACCTTGGGTTTGCACCGCGAAAATTTTGCACCGTTTCCGCAAAATAGGAATATAGCGCAAGCAGGATAAACGACCATCGGAAGAAAGCTCTGCTTCTTGATCCCATCCCGGAATACGGAACGATCGCCGCCGTCGACAGCAGAAATATGCCAAGCGCTGCATTAAAGGAAAAAGCATGGGATACATTTCCATTAGGTGAAACAGGCCCTCCATACAGCATTACCCATACGGCACAAATCCCGGCAAGCAGGAAGCCGAGAAACCCGGTAAGCACTAACCCTTTTTCCCCTTCAAAAAAACGAACGGATGGATCTACTTTTTCAACTGTCCTCCTCATTCTCTCCACAACCATTGTAGCTTCTCCTTATCTGTCCCGTAAGACTTTGATATATTTATTGTACGGCGATACAGAAATGGAAAAAACATCCTTAAGTCTGTGTCTTCGTTTAGACATTAGTCGCGATAGCTGTCAGTCCTTCGACCGACTGGCAGCTACAGCAGAAGGCAGCAGTGAGTAAACGTTTTGCAGCAATAGCAAGCTGCTGCTTAGCTTGAACTTTGAGCCCGAGAACGTACAGCGGTCATAATTGAAGAAATTTATCATGAACAACATCGTAAGAAAGTCCACTTCGGACGCAAGGAAACACAACCTTCTCATTCGCGTGATTAGATATACTTGGTTATATCAACAATAAAAGGGGGATTCGAAAAGTAGGCAAGGCTCAGCTCAGTCTAGTCCCGCACGGGTAAAGCCAAATTATTGAAAGGAATGATAATGAAGAATGAGAGTATCCAGACTGATCTGCCTAATTCAAATCTTTTGCCTCGCCGCATTAGCTTGGAGCTTGCCGGTATCCGGCAGCGCAGGGGGAAACGAAGATGCAGCCGCAACCTCAACAATTGTGCATGTATCCAATACGGATGAACTTGAAAGCGCTATCAATGAAGCTGCCCCTGGTACGACGATTTTACTTGCCGACGGAACCTACAACCGAAGCGGATCGTTTCATATCGAGGACAAGCACGGAGAAGAGAGCAGCCCGATTACCATCATGGCGGCTAATCAAGGTCAAGCGACAATCACTGGACGGGCAGGCTTTTCAGTGATCAACTCCTCGCATGTCGTATTGCGGGGGTTGAAGTTCACTGGCGAGTCAACTGCCGTCAGCATGAACAACTCTCATCATATTAGGCTGACCCGCAATACATTTGCCCTTGCGCCGACGAGCAATCCAAGCGGCTTGAAGTGGGTGCAATTCACAGGAGAAGCAAGCCATCATAACCGGATTGACCGCAATGAATTCGGACCTCGCACTGATCTTGGGCAAATGATCGCTTTCCAAGGCAAGGTCATGTCGCAATATGACGTCATTGAATACAATTACTTCCATGACGCCGACCATCAGTCAGTGAACGGCGGCGAGACGATTCGAGTCGGCCTGTCCGGCTCGTCGATGTCGAACGGCTTCGCTACGATTCAGTACAATCTGTTTGTCAATCTGAATAGCGATCCAGAGGTCATTTCGGTCAAGAGCGGGAATAACACCGTTCGTTTCAATACCTTCATCGACAACAGAGGCCAAGTAACCGCGCGGCACGGGCATACCAACAGCTATTATGGCAATTACTTCTTCCGTTCCGGAGATAAGCCTAACGTCGGCGGCTTCCGCATCTACGGCAATGATCACAAAATTTACAATAACTACTTCTATAACATCAATAATGCCATCCATATCGATGGCGCTAATTATGATGCAGGACCGGACGGAAGCCAGTACGACTCCTCGGTGCTGACCAGGCACTGGCGCGTGTACCGGGCACAAGTTTTCCATAATACGATCGTAAACGGAACGCTCGGAATCGTCGTCGGCAAGAGCTACGTTTACGGTCCGGTGGACAGTGTTGTAGCCAATAATATTGTAGTAGGCACAGGCGGATCATTGTACAGTGATGTGAAGTCGACAAATACCTTATACGAGGGCAATATCGGCTTTGGCGATGTGCTGAGCGACGTTCCGAGAAGCACGGCCGAGATTCAGGAAGTCGATCCGCTTCTTGTCAGTCAGAATGGGCTGTATAGACTGACTTCAGAGAGTCCGGCTATCGACGCCGCAACGGGCAGCTATTCGCTGGAAGTCGACATGGATGGACAACCTCGAGCAGCCAGTGATATCGGAGCGGATGAATATGCTTTGGGACCTGTTCGCACACAGCCGGTCACAACCGCAGAAGTAGGTCCGAATGCATGGACACATTTGACAGCACAGGCCGAAGGAACACAAACTGCAGGTGGTTGGTATACGTCCAACGTTGCCGTCAAACTTGAAGCCGTTAACGTAGAAATAGGCGCAGGCCGACTTGAATTCCGTGTGAATGATTCGAATATCTGGCTAGAATCACGCTCGGGTAATCCTATTATACTGACCGAGGATGGGCAAAATAAGCTTAACTACCGTTATGTTAATGAAGGAATCGCTGAGCCTGAGAAGGAGCTCATCACTGCTATCGATCGCGATGCGCCTACCTTTCAGTTGCTCGGAAATGGCTCCTCTATCGGAGCGGCATCGTCCTTCGCCGATACAGAGAATCTTGCTCTTGAGCTGCAAGCGGAAGATGCCGGATCAGGAATCTCAGCTCAGAGCTTTAGCTGGGATGACGATGCATACGTGACTTCGGCGCTTATCCCGTTAGCCGGGCGTTTGGGCGAGCATGTTATTAAGGTGTCTGTTATGGATGCGGCTGGGCATGCTGCCGAAGCTGAATATCATATAAGCGTGACTCCTACATTCGAGACGCTGCAAGACTTGCTTGAGCAGCATATTAGCGCAGGAGCAGTCAGCGGACCGTCGGTTAATCAGTTGTCCAACAGTCTGAGGCAAGCCTTGCATCACTATGAGCTCTCAAATGCGAGTGGATCCAATAAACAAGCTGTGAAATTTCTGGACAAATTTGCCGAAAATGCGAAGAACGCTCAAGCAGCCCAAGTTTCACCTGAAGCCAAAGAGTCGCTAGTCGGCTATGCGACGGCATTGACTGCGTTCCTTCAAAAGTAAAACAAAAAAAGCGCCTCTGCCTGCTTCCCCGTGTGCATTGACGATTAGGCGCGGAGAATGTCCTTGCAGCTATGAAGCGGTTCGAAAAATGCAACTGTGTTTTTAATAAGCAAGTTTAATCGAATAGACAAAGGAAGCATGATGAGCCTAGCGGTTCAACATGCTTTTTTGTTTGCCGCTTGACAACAGAAACTGTATAAACTAATATTACAGTATTGAAAAAAGTTACAGTTAAAGCGAGCAGATAAATGAGAAACGGGAGAGATGAAATAAATGAACTCAAATTATAAGCCATTGTTTGAAACTTTTGCTTTGAAATCCGGTGTTGAATTAAAAAATCGCGTCGTGATGGCGCCAATGACGAATTTTTCCTCGAATGAAGACGGAACGGTATCCAATTCTGAGCTTCAATACTATGGCCGCAGATCAGGCGGCGTGGGACTAGTCGTTACGGCCTGCATTTATGTTTCACCAAACGGCAAAGGATTTCCAGGGGAATTTGCGGGCGATAGCGACGAAATGATTGACAGCTTAAGAAGCTTGGCTTCTACGATCAAAGAAAAAGGCGCAAAGGCTGTATTGCAAATTTTTCATGGAGGCAGAGAATGCCCGCCTAGTTTAGTGAATGGCGATGTAGTAAGCGCAAGTGCTGTAGCGTCCGAGCAAAATGCAAATGGAGTTCCTAGAGCATTGCAGAATGAAGAAATCGAGGACATTATCCGCGACTTCGGAGAAACGACAAGAAGAGCAATAGAAGCAGGCTTTGATGGCGTTGAAATTCATGGCGCCAACGGTTATCTCGTGCAGCAATTCTTCTCTGCTCATTCGAATACGCGTGAAGATAAATGGGGCGGCAGTGTTGAAAATAGACTGCGCTTCCCGCTAGCGGTGGTAGATGAAGTAAAGCGTGTCGCAGCTAAGCATGCGAAGGGACCGTTTCTTGTCGGCTACCGGTTCTCTCCTGAGGAAGCGACGACACCTGGCATAACGATGGAGGATACCTTCAGACTTATAGATAAGCTTGCTGAGAAGGAGCTGGACTATCTTCATGTTTCACTGCAGGATTTCTGGTCGCTGCCAAGGCGCGGCGCGGATGAGACGAAAGCTCGCATAGAGTGGATACAAGAGCGTGTAGGACATTTGGTGCCAATTATCGGTGTCGGCTCCATTCATACGCCGGATGATGCGGTGAAGGCTCTTGACATAGGCATTCCGCTCGTTGCGATTGGCCGCGAGCTCATCATAGAGCCGGATTGGGTCGAGAAGGTGGCCGAGGGTAGGGAATCGGAAATAAAAACAACGCTTAGCAGAGCTGATCAAGATCGTTTGGTCGTGCCGACGCCACTCTGGCAGGCTATTGTCCATACACCAGGTTGGTTCCCGCTAGGCGATTAATATAGAAGCAAACAGGCCAGAGATTACTCTGGCCTGTTTTTTTTGCTTGCTTGAAAACTAAAAATGATTTGCTAGTTGTTTTAGTACTAAAGTTATTGTATCATCATACAATAGGTTGGCAACCTAACTAAATTAAAAAAAGTAGTTTTGCTGCCAATAGGCCATAATAATAAAAATATTTAATATTTAGGAGTGCAGGGCAAATGGAGCAATTGACTCAAAAGAAAAAAGTTACAATCATGATTGCTCTGATGGCAGCGATGTTCTTCGCCGCTATCAATCAGACGATCGTGAGCACAGCAATGCCGCGGATTATTGCAATTTTAGGGGGCATAGAGTATTACACATGGGTCATCACGATCTATATGCTCACCTCAACAATTGCCACTGTATTGGTAGGGAAGCTGTCTGATATTTATGGACGTAAACCATTCCTGCTCGTCGGGATTGTACTTTTTATTATCGGTGCCTTTATGTGCGGGACATCAACGACCATTTTTCAGCTCATTACGTATCGGGGTATTCAAGGCATAGGAGGCGGTATTCTCATGTCCGCCACCGTCACAGCGGTAGGGGATTTGTTCGCACCGCGTGAGAGAGCTAAATGGACCGGCATAATGATGGCTATTTTTGGCTTCTCTAGTGTTATTGGTCCGACACTTGGCGGATTTATGGTCGATCACATCGCGTGGAAATGGATTTTCTGGATATTCCTTCCTCTTGGTCTAGTCGCTTTCGGGATGATTTGGTCGATGTTCCCGAAAACAGTTCGCAAAACAACGGAATCGATCGATTATCTGGGATCCTTATTTCTATCGCTGACCATTATTTCACTTCTGCTCGGCTTCTCATGGGCAGGAACGAAGTATGACTGGGATTCATTCGAAATTATCGGTTTGCTTGGTGCAGCGGTCGTTTTCTTAATTCTTTTGCTGCTTGTTGAACGCAAAGCAAAAAGTCCCGTGCTGCCGTTATCGATGTTTAAGAACGGCATTGTTACCATTTCGAATTCCATTGGCTTCCTCATGAATGCCGGAATGATGGGCGCAATGATGTATTTGCCGTTTTTCGTACAGGGCGTGCTTGGCATATCGCCAACCACATCAGGCTTCGTTAACATGCCAATGTCGATTGCGATGATCATCCTCAGTACGTTATCGGGTCGCTGGATTTCAAAATCAGGCAAATACAAACGTTTTGCGCTTGCGGGTATGCCATTTATGGTAGTAGGCATGCTTATGATGGCCTTTATGACTAATGTTGGCTTTGCGGTTGCAGCGATGATTGTATTTGGTATCGGCCTTGGTATTTCGATGCCTGTATTTACGTTAACGGTTCAAAACGCTGTAGCTCCTTCTGAGCTGGGTGTAGCTACCGCTACGGCTACCTTATTCCGTAACCTTGGCGGGACGATCGGAATTGCAGTAATGGGTACGGTTATGAACTCGACGTTGACAAGCAAGCTTTCGGATGCGGTAAAAGCAGGAGAAGGCCCGGATCTCTCGAAGGTAGATCCTGCTACAGCTGAGAAGCTGACGAGCTTCCTCAATCCGCAAATGCTGCTTGATCAGCCTAAGCTGAAGGAATTGCATGCAACGCTTCCTGAACAGATTCAGCCTTTATTTACTCATATTATCGAAATGGTGCGTTCGGTACTAAGCGACTCGCTTACGGTCGTATTCCTATTCGGCATGGCATTGCTGATCATTGCATTCGTTCTTGTGTTTTTCTTGAAAGAAATTCCGCTTCGTACCTCCAATGACATGAAAGCTAAAGCGAGTGTAGAACAGAGGGATAAATTAACAAAAGAGCCAGCTCTTAATTAAATAGTAAGAGAGGCTCGCAGAGGCGGGATTTCGTTGTTTGCAGCAATGCTTTCAACGAAATCCCATTTCTATATTTAAAACTCATCATTCGTTTTTACAGTCTCGAGATATTCAAAAACCTGATTAAGCAGGCTGACAAGCTGATCGCTTTGCTCCTTGCCTAAATGATCGACCATCCCTGTGAAAATAGTATTAAATCGTTCAGACGCCTTCTGGGCGAGCTGCTCGCCTTTGTCGGTTAACGTAATTTCCGTTATTCTCCGATCAGTCTTATCGGCGGAGCGCAGGACATAGCCAGCGCTAATTAAGCTATTGAGCATTTGTGTTACAGTAGGCGATGTGACTTGAAGCATTTTGCTTATTTCTGATACATTAGTGTTTGCTTTACCTTTGTCGTTGCATTGCTTTACACATATTAGCATTCGGATTTCACTGGCCTTAAGTCCTCCCCACGTTTTTTTACGCCAGTCTGCTCGTCCAAATCGTTGGAAAACATTCATTAAATCCGAAATGTTTTCATATTTATCCGTGCTCATTGATTCACCTCAGTGAATTTATTTAATCATTTAATTAGGTTACCAACGCAATTATAGTTAGATTGAGGTTAATAAGTCAATGATAGAAAAGAAATGAGGTCCAAGATGCACGATTATGAGGAATGGAAGGAGCTGTTTCCCCTTTTAAAGGGTGTTTACAAAAAGCTGAAAGCCGAATGGTACAAAGGCATGGATTGCAGCTTCTCTGTTAACCAAACGAGAATGATTCAATATTTGGATCGTCAAAGTCCGATGAAATCAACGGATCTAGCAGAGCTGCTGTTCATTACAGCTGGCGGCGTGACGCTTATCGTGGACAAGCTTGTAGAGCGTGGGCTTATTCAAAGATATCGCGGTGATGAAGATCGGCGTGTCGTTTATTTGGAAATTACAGATGAGGGCAAGCAGTATATCAAATCCTTTGAAGAAAACGACGAGGCCATCATTCGTTATATGAGCGAGCGTGTCTCGCAGGAGGATTTGGCTCATTTGAGACGGATATTTACGCTTTTTAATGATTAGCACATGCATGGAAGGGGAAAATTGCAGGATGGTTATGGATCAAATGCACAAAATGAAAGAAATGAAGCATCAGATTACACGATTTTTGATGATGTACAAGTTTGCGCTTCAAGAGCTGGAAACGAAGATAGAGATTTTGAAAGAGGAGTTTCATTTATTGCATGCCTATAATCCGATTGAGCATACTAGCTCACGCTTGAAATCGCCGAAGAGCATCTTGGAGAAGCTGTACAGAAAGCAATCTGATCTTACTTTCTCCAGCATTCGCAGCAACATTAAGGATATTGCAGGCTTGCGCATTACCTGTTCATTCATATCGGATATTTATCGCATTAAAGATATGCTGAAAAATCAAAGTGACCTAAAAATAATCGAAATTAAAGATTATATAAAAAAACCAAAGCCAAATGGCTATCAAAGCCTCCACATGATTATTGAGGTTCCGGTATTCATATCAGACCGGGTTCAGAATATATGTGTAGAGGTTCAAATTCGGACGATCGCAATGGATTTTTGGGCTAGTCTTGAGCACAAAATTTATTATAAATATAATCAATCCATTCCGCCGCAGCTGTTGGAAGAGCTGAAGGAGGCAGCTGAATCCGCTTCCGCGCTGGATCAGAAGATGGAGCGCCTCCACAATGAGATCGAAGCGATCAAGGAAGAACGCGAGGATGATATCGGGGATGAGATGATTCGCCTGCTCATGAACAATCAGAGCTTTGCGATTCCCGGCATGCTGCTCGATCTATTCGATGAGGGCGAGCTAAAATAATAGTCGTGAACCTTTTGTCAATGACATAAAGTGAAAGTAGTGCGTTACATACTACCGAACGAAATGCGTTGTTGAAGGGTGGTCATAAGGCGATGGTCATTTCCAGCTTTCAAGCATTCATTCAGGTGTTTGGCTTATCGATCTCCATGAGCTTGATAGGAGGCTTAATTGGTCATTTTGTGAAAAATGGGATTATCGAATTGCCGAAGCTCGTCATAGAATATGATGAGGCTGGATTAACGCTGTCGTCGAATTGGTTAATGAAATGGATACAGCGGGCGTACTATTTTGTTATATTCGTCATCGGCCTCAGGAACCATAGCAATGCGAAGAAGAAAATATTTTTTGATCTTGGTTTTCTAGGCGATTTGCTGATCGCGATTGGGACTGGAATACTAGCGAAAACAGCGCTTTCCATGGCGAATACAACGGATAATTTTGCGGTTGTGAGCAGTTCTTTGCTTGCTGGCTATGCTGGCTTATCCTACTTGAAGAGCAAGCAAAATAAAGAGTTCGCAGATTTGTTTCCGGAAGAAATGGATGATCAAAATCCGCGACCACCGTCGAAATAATATGCAAGTTTACTTAAGTGCTGCGTATAATGACCATAGATGAAAAAGGTAACCCTTGCGGAGCGAGTTTTTTATCTAACAAACGAATCGAATGTTTAAGATGAAAGTTTCACTCCAAAAAAATGTTTAAAGGAGGGTGGAGCGCTTGGGGAAAACAACGGTTAAAGTGACACCTGAAGAGATGCATGAGCTCAAGAAGCTCGCTGAGATTGTCAAAAACCCTCATCTTCCGATGTCTGACCGTCGCATCGCTAAGACACAGTACGAGTCCATTATTAACTTTGCGAAGAACAGCAACCGCGGCATTATATCATCTGTCTAATACGCAGCTCAATGGGATGAAGCCGTTCCTTTCCGGAACGGCTTTTTTTGTTTGTATCCTTCTCTCTTTATACAAGCCAATACCACACACGTACTGCGGCATAGATCGTCAATTGCCCGGGCTCGATGGGCGTAACGATAGAATCGGCTTGGAGAGCTCTCCTGAAGGGGATAGGTTCGGTTCCGCTTGACAGCTCTTGAACTTTGCTGGGCAATGGAGAGATAGAGGCTCCGAGAGTGTGCGATATGGCGACAGCTTTATGCCGGGCATTTTGGATGGCAAGCGACAATGCTTGCGTTTCAAAACGTTCTTTTTGAACGATGGAAAATTGAATGGACGACACCGTATTGGCCCCATGAGAAACGGCAGTATCCACAACATTTCCAGTCTGGTCTACCTCGTCAAGGGTGATTTGCAGCAGATGGGTTACCTTGTAGCCCTTGAAAATTTGCTGGCCGTCTGGATAATCATACTGAATTTCAATTCGATAATCGCTCGTTTGGATATTTTCACGAGGCATATTCAATTCTTGAAGGGACTGGATGATGTTCGTCACGATTTGCGCGTTTTCCGATTGGACTTTCTGAAGGTCCATTCCTTCTGTAACGGCTCCAAGGATGATCAAGGCTCGATCTGGAGCAGCGGCAACCGTCCCTTCACCTAAAACCTCAATGGTGGGCAGACTTTTGCATGGAGCGGGAGAAGCCGGATAATAGATGGGATTACCGTACATCGCAGGGCTCCTTTCGTGTAAAGCGAGATAAACTAATGTATGGAGGAAAGCTCTCCAAAATTCTTGCTTCTCTGTTTCTTCTTTGCCTGCGGCAGCAGCTAGCAGAAAATACAAAAATGGCGGGCAAGAATGAGCTCTTGCGCCGCCAATATAATAGAAATAAGTAGTTTAAGGCAAATCGATTGAAACCTCGCGCTTGCTTGCTGCGGAGCGGAGCACGCCGTCAATAATCGCCTGATTATACAAAATTTCCGCGCCAGGAATTGGGGCAGGGCGATTATCCGCAATAGCGGCGACAAAGTCCTTGATCTTCTCGTCGAACAAATTAAGGCCGTGCTGGATAACCGGAATGGATGATTCGATATGCTGATCCACCACATCATGATAAAGCGTCATGCTGCCCACGCTGCCATCCCATACGCCGCTCCAAGGGCCGGTGCCGGCTGGCGTAACCTTAAGGCCGCCGTCTATTCCGAGAAACATAGTCGCTCCAAGCGTATCCATATGCATCGCCCAGCTGATTTTGTAATTCAGCACGATGTCGCCTTCAAGGCGAACCATCGCTACGCCAAAGTCCTCCACGTCAAAATTAGCGGCTTCTCTATGGTATTTCGGGTTTGTACCAAAATGATTGGATGTATATGCCGATACGGTAAGCGGCTTCGGATAACCAAGCGCATTAAGCGCCATATCGAGCGAATAGCAGCCGATATCGGCCATAGCGCCTGCGCCAGCCAGCTCCTGCCGGATGAAGGTGCCGCCAGGCATGCCGCGGCGTCTGCCGCCGCCTGTCTCTACAAAATAAACGTTGCCAAGCTTGCCCGATTGCACGATTTCTTGAATTAACGACATGTTGGGGTCGTACCTTGGCTGGAAGCCTACGGTCAGCATTTTGCCGCTTCGCTCAGCCGCTTGAACCATGTCGATGGATTGCTGGAGCGTTACAGACATCGGCTTCTCGACAAGCACATGCTTGCCCGCATTTAATGCGTTTACAGAAGTCTCGTGGTGGGCGAAGTTAGGCGTACAGATGCTCACGCCGTCAATATCAAGCTCTAGCAGCTGCTTATGATCCTCGAATGCTGCAGCATGGACAAGACCTTCCTGCTCGATGAAGGCTTGCGCTCTTCCCGCCAAGCTGTCTGCTACCGCTACAATTTCAACATGGGTCATTTTCTTATAAGCAGAAGCATGGGCTCTAGCAATGCCGCCGCTTCCTATTATTCCAATTCGAATCGTTCTCGTCATCGTATGTCCCTCTTTTCATCGTATTGCCTTTACTTTAGCACAGCTCTACAAGCCATGAAATGCGATAAAAGGACATCGCAACTACAAAATCATGACATCGCCGCCAAACCAATTAATCGCATTTATGGCTTAGGAGGTGGGGTCAGGAGCCTGTGCAGCTGCAGAAGAATCTCTATAAAATCTTCGACAGCTTCCGGTATTCCCGGGGAGAGATTCCCTCATGGCGGCTGAAAATACGGCTGAAATAGTGAATATCGGAATAGCCGATGAGGATGCCGACGTTTTCGATCGATTGATCCGACTCTCGAAGCAGCCTTCTCGCTTCGCGGTGACGAATGGACTGCACATATTCGCTTGGCGGCATGCCGGCGATTTGTTTGAACAGCTTGGCCGTATGGTCAATGCTCAAATTCATTTTTTCGGCGATTGCCTTGTTTGTCCAGTTGGCGGAAGGCTCTGCTTCAATCTGTTCCATCAATTCAGCAAGCTTTCCGCTGTGCAAGGAGGCTTGCCCGGAGGCGCGCGATAATGGCGTTCGAAGCAAATGGGCAAGGATTTGGAGCATCAATGCTTTGCAGACGAGCTCATATCCGAGCGGGCGCATCGTGAACTCATGGACGAGCTGCTCCATCAATTGGACGCATACGAGAGGGGGCGTATATACCTGATGATTAGACAACGGCGCAAAACCCTCGATGCAAGGCTCAAACGTAAATTTATTAGTCTGAACGGACGCCTCGTTCACAACCATGTCGGCTTCCGTCTGAATGTCGAGCTCATCGAAAAAGTCAAAATGAATGCCCAGAAATCGAGCATCAGGGCTGGAAACGACTTCATTTTGGTGATAGACGCCAGATGGCAAAAAGATAAGCTGTCCCGCCTCGATCTTATGGCGCTGTCCGGCCATCGTTGTAGCCGCTTCGCCTTGGCATACGTACAGCAGCTCGAAATCATAGAGTCTGCGTCTAGGAAGAACGCCGGACGGCATGCGCTGGAACTGCGCGTAATGGACGCTTGGCGACCACTCTCGAAACGTTGTTATACGAATGCTGGGATAGTTGGAATCGGGCTTCTCCAAGCTGCAGGCTCCTTCCTGTGCATATTTGAAAAAGAGAGCGGAATCGTCCAAATAATCGCTTTAACAGCTAAATATATTTTGTTAGAAATCGTTTATTATATACGTATTATCACATGCTCAATCGATCAGTTCAATATCACGTAATAAGTTAAAAAGCATAGGAGGCTTTCCAATGAAAAAAGGGATTAATATTTGGTCGTTTAAAGGCGACTCCACTATTGCTGATTGCATAACGACCGCCAAGAAGGCAGGCTTCGACGGAATCGAGCTGTCGTTGAACGAAACGGGTGAGCTAAGCCTGGAAGCTACGGACAATGAAATCCGCGATATTCAAAATCGGCTCGAGGAGGCGGAGCTTGAAATCGCGGGCCTCGCGACCGGCTTGTATTGGTCGTATCCGATGACAAGCGAAAACGCGGCAACGCGGGAGAAAGCGATTGATGTATGCAAGAAGCAGCTGGAGCTGGCTGCGGCGCTTGGCGTCGATACGATCCTCGTTATACCCGGCGCGGTTGGCGTTGATTTTATACCAGACAGCGAGATTGCCGATTATGAATATGCGTATGACCGGGCGCTTGAATCGATTGGGAAGCTGGTTCCTTTTGCAGAGAGCGCGGGAGTTTCTATCGGCATCGAGAACGTATGGAACAAATTTTTGCTGTCGCCGCTGGAAATGCGTTCATTCATTGATGCTCATGGCTCCGCTAATATCGGCTCCTACTTTGACGTTGGCAATGCGCTGCAGAATGGTTATCCGGAGCAGTGGATTCGAATTTTGGGCCATCGCATCATGAAGGTGCATTTTAAAGATTATCGTCGCCAAGCAGGCGGCTTGCACGGCTTTGTAGATTTGCTGGCAGGAGACGTAGACTATCCGGCCGTTATGACAGCGCTTCGTGCGATTGGCTACAGCAATTACGTTACGGGAGAAATGATTCCGCCATACAATCATCATTCGGAACAGATCATATTCAACACTTCTAAAGCGATGGACGCGATTCTGGGACGTCAGTACTCATAATTAATAAATCTACTAGGAGGTTATAAGATGTTAAAGGTTGGATTGATCGGCTTTGGGTTTATGGGACGCATGCACTTTGACAATTATGTTCGTCTTGCTTCTGAGGGAGCGCCGGTACAGCTAGTAGCCATCTGCGATCTGCTGATCGAAGAGCTGAAGCAAGGCAAGGCGTCCGGCAATATCGCAACGGAGCAGGATGTTTACGATCTTGCTCCCTACAACTTGTATGATAGTATTGCTGCGATGCTGGAGAACGAGGAACTCGATGTCGTCGATATTACTTTGCCAACCTATTTGCATGCTGATCTAGCCTGCTCGCTGCTTGAGAGAGGGCTGCATGTCCTTTGCGAGAAGCCGGTTGCATCTAGTTCAGAGGACGGCTGGCGGATGGCGAACACGGCAAAGCGTACGGGAAAAACATTGATGATCGGCCAATGCCTGCGATTCTGGCCAGCCTATGAATATTTGAAGGCTAGCGTAGAGGATAATCGTTTCGGAGCTGTCACCGGCGGTTATTTCTTCCGGGGCTCAGGTGCGCCGAAGGGCTGGTTCCTTGAAGGTGACAAAAGCGGTGGCTGTCTGCTCGACATGCATATTCATGATGCGGATATGGTGCACTGGCTGTTCGGCAAGCCGGAGAAGGTATCGACGCTTGCTCGCAACGTCATACCGGGAAGCGGCTATGACGTCGTTTCTACCCATTATATATATCCCGACGGCAAGGTGCTGAATGCGCAAGCGGACTGGACTTTAGAGGGTGATTTCGGCTTCTCGATGACGTATCGCGTTAATTTTGAAGGCGGCAATCTCGTATTTGAAAATGGCCAGGTGAAGGTGAATCCGAATAACGCTCCGGGCTTTATCGCTGAGTTGTCGGAGGAAATGGGCTATTACCGCCAAATCAAATATTTCATCGAATCGGTTGAGGCTGGAAAGCCAGTATCGATCTGTTCGCCGGAAAGCGCGGTAGGCACGCTTGAAATCATTGAAGCGGAGATGCGCTCGGCTGATGAAGGCGGCATTTTGGTCCAATTATAAGTAGCTGCGCCCAAGAGGCGCAGCTTTTTACTTTATACCCCGTAAAGCTGCCGGTATAAGGTTGGCGTCATGCCCTCATGCTCCATAAACCGTTTGTTGAAGTAGCTGACGCTCGGATAGCCGGCATCGCCGGCAATTTGGCCAATATTGATCTCTTTGCGCTCGAGCAGCCATTGCTTCGCCATTTGAAGTCGGCAACGCGTAATAAAATCCATAGGCGTCATTTCCATGACGCTGCGGAACAGCTTGCAGAAATAATAGGGGGATACGCCGGCATGCTCGGCCCAGTGCTCCAGCACAAAGGGCTGCGTCGCCTCTTGCTGCATGAGCGGAAGCAGCTCCAAGATGCGGTTGCCGGATGTGCTCGCCTTGCTTCCCGAAATCGGGACAGCCTGCTCCACAAACACGGCGAGAATCGCGTAGGTCAGGGCAGACAGCTTCGTCGGATGGAGCATTCTATGCGTCTCCGCTTCGGCAAGCAGCTCCTCGTGCACCTGCTCCCATGCGGCAGGCTGGCGTATCGTCCAAAGCTGGCTTTTGTGAAAGCCTCGTTCGATCATATAATCCTGCAGGCCTGTTCCATAGAAATGTACCCAGCGAATGTCCCATGGATCATCCTTGCTGCTATAGTAATGCTGCCTCTGCAGCGGAAAATAAAGCACGGCCTCCCCAGCCTCAAGCGTGTGCACCTTGCCGTCCCATTCCACATACCCTTTGCCGGATACGACGTAATGAATATTAAAATTGTTTAAAGAGCCGGCTTTTCGCATCGAGTAATGCTCGGGGTGATCCCAGTAGTGGCCGACTGATTCCGGGAAACAAAAGAACGGATTCTGCGGGAGCGTAAGCAGAAGGGTTTGCCTTTGCATAGGATTCACCTCAATGACAATATTGTTTTAACTTATAACAAAATAATATCATTTTATTTTTGAATGTTCTACTTTAAACTAGAGGCAAGCATAAGTTAACCGTTCCATTTCTACTTTATTTAGAAGCATTTAATGACCTGCAATGAAATCAAACGGTATGAGTAATTATGCTTACAATCACAATATAATAATAAAATAATCGCTGAGGTGAAGCTGGGATGAAGACGGATAAGCTGAAATGGGGCATCTTGGGCTGCGCGGGTATTGCCAAAAGAGCGGTTATTCCTGGCCTGAAACGGTCTGAATTAAACGAGGTTGCTGCTATTGCGAGCCGCAGCTTGGACAATGCCAAGAAAACGGCAGAAGAGCTGGATATACCGACAGCCTATGGCAGCTATGAAGAATTGCTGGCTGATCCTTCCATTGATGTCGTGTACATTCCGCTCCCGAATCATTTGCACCGGGAATGGACGATTCGGGCTGCGGAGGCGGGCAAGCATATTTTGTGCGAGAAGCCGCTAGCACTGACAGAGAAGGAAGCAGCAGAGATGGCGGAAGCTGCGGCGAAGGCTGGCGTGCTATTGTCTGAAGCTTTCATGTATCGATACCATCCAAGGTATGACATGATCAAGAAGCTGATCGACGCAGGAGAAATCGGTGACGTTCGCGGCATTCGCAGCGCATTCACCTTCAACAACGCAGGTCATAAGGAAAATGTGAGATACCGCAAGGAATGGGGCGGCGGCTCGATCTATGATGTCGGCTGCTATCCGATCAATGCCGCACGCCTGCTGCTTGGCAAGGAGCCGGAAGCGGTGACGGTGCAGGCTTTATTTTCGCCGGAGCATGATCATGTCGATATGATGGCATCTGGATTGATTGAGTTCGAAGGAGCTGTGTCGTTGACGTTCGATTGCGGCATGTGGGCGGCATTCCGCAACCCGCTGGAGGTGCTTGGCACCGAGGGCATCATAGAGGTTCCATCCGCATTCGTAACCGGGGAGCCGGGCAGCGGCAATTTCTTCGTAAGTGTTAAGGGTGAACGCCGCGAGGTCGAGGTACCGCATGTGAACGCATACACCGCTCAGGCCGACCATATCGCTGAGGCTATTCGGAGAGGTACGCAGCTGCAATTCGGCGGCGCTGATGCTATAAGCAATATGAAGGTCATTGACGCTTGCTTGCTTTCAGCTCATGAGCGTACACGTGTCATCCTTTAGCGCTGCAACAATCTAAGGAGGTAGGAATTAGTGGAATTTATTCAAATACAGGGATCGCCAAAGCCGGTATCGCGCTTAATGAAGGGCTCGGATTACTTCTATCATGATACGTACGAGAAAGCGTCAACGAATTTGGATGCTTTTCTAGCGATTGGAGGAAATTCAATCGATACGGCGCATATTTATTGCGGCGGACAAAGCGAGGAAGTCATTGGACGTTACATGCAGGAGCGGGGCAACCGCGAGCAAATCGTTATTTTGACAAAAGGCGCGCATCATAATAAAGACGGCCCGCGGGTGAGCAGAGAAGCGATACGCCAGGATTTGGCTGATAGTCTAAAACGTCTGCAAACCGATTATATTGACCTTTATGCGCTGCATCGCGATGATCCTTCCGTACCTGCTGGAGAAGTTATCGATATTCTTAATGAGCATGTGCAATCAGGCGCTGTAAGGGCGATTGGCGTATCGAACTGGACCTGGCAGCGTATTAAGGAAGCGAATGAATATGCAGCTGCAAAAGGGCTCGTAGGATTCTCGTTCAGCAGTCCGAACCTTAGTCTTGCCAAAGCGAACGAGCCGTTCTGGGCAGGCTGCGTGTCTGCCGATGCGGAGACCTGCGCTTGGCATGAGGAGGAGCAATTCCCGCTGCTGTCTTGGTCGTCGCAAGCAAGAGGCTTCTTCACAGGCCGATTCTCCCCCGAGGTACGCGACAACGCCGATCTGGTGCGCGTATTTTATAGCGATGAAAATTGGGAGCGCCTTGAGCGCGCAAAACAGCTTGCAGCGGAGAAAAACGTCAGCGCTATCCAAATCGCGCTTGCTTATGTGCTTAATCAGCCGTTTCCGACTTGTGCCTTAATCGGCGCGCAATCAGCGGAAGAGCTTCATTCCTGCAATGCTGGCTCGCTTATTCAGCTGACCAAGGAAGAGATGGACTGGCTCGACCTGGCAACGCAAAAGGTTTAATAAGACGGATGATGGTATAGAAGAAAATAAAGGACAAAGCTACTCCTTGTGAGCAGCTTTGTCCTTTTTGTACGTTCTGGGACTAATGCCGTATGTTTTGCGAAATAAAGCAGCAAAGTGATTGTAGTTGTAGAACCCGACATCGAGCGAGGCTTCCGTGGCCGTCCGGCCCATGTGCTCCATCAGCAATGCGGCTTGCTGCAGCCGAAGCCTGTTCAGATGATCCAGCACGCTTGCACCTGTTTCCTGCTTGAAGAGATGGGAAAGCCTAGAGACGGATAGGCCAACTGATTTGGCTAAATCGTCGATTCGGATCGCTTGCTGCCTATTGCGGGATAAATATTGCAGCGCGAGCTCGATGCGCGGGTCAAGCCGCTGCTCTAAAAGCTGCGCAGAGAGCAATATAACCTCACGCAAGCCATTTTCGCAAAGCATTTGCCAGAAGCTCGTCCGCTCGCGGGAATCATTCAAAATATGATGGAAGGTTTGCTGCACCCTGCTTTGCATATTTCCATCGGGAACGTTTGCGACGATGCACTGTTATATGAAACCATATTCGTCTCCTTCTCCGAATGAAAAAAAGCAGAATACCAATAGTTTTCAGCAGCAATCATTCTTCCTTAAAAATAACGAAAGCTCTATGATTATGTCAAGAGCAATGAAATATCATTGAAGGAGAGATAGGCGATGACGAGGCAATTGAACGTTTTAACGGGTGAGCAGGTCAATCAATTTCTTGCGGATGGCTATATCGTAATAAAGGATCTATTCTCGCACGAGGACATTCGTCTCATTGAAAATACATTCGAGGGAATTAGCCATACGACGGTACCGGGCTTGTTCGAGCCGGATTTGTCAAGGGAGTGCGAGGATCCTTTAAAGCGATTTCCGCGGGTGATGCATCCCCATCGCTTTAATGACACAGCCAAACAATATATGCTGCATGAGCCGGTGATGGCTGTATTAGCTGATTTGTACATGGACGGCAATCGATGCGGCTAATGAGGAAAACGGCGGTTTGCTGGTCGTGCCAAAAACGAGCGAGCATGAGATTAGCTGCCCGGAATTAGCCGATTCCACCGAGTCCTTCACGACGCATTACGTCAAGCCGCCAAAGGATCAGAAGGCGATTCCGGTTATTATGGATAAAGGCGACGTGTTGTTTTTTAACGGAAATCTCATTCACGGTGGAATTGAATTCGAAACGGCGTATCCGCACTAGAAGATGATGAACAAAAAATGAATAACTGACTGCAAGGAACGGCTGGACATGCGACTGTCTTGTTGCTCAAATAGTTAGCAGCGCATAGCCGATTAAGCTGTGGCAATGGTACAATTAAAAGAAAATAGATGAATAAGGGAGAGGCGCATGGAGGCTTCTAGATTAGAGGAAATTGAGCAAACCTATGAGCAGAACAATCGGATTGGACAAATATAAACAGGCTTATTGACCATATCGGCATGAGGGAAGGGATGACAACGATGATTGTGTACGAGAAGGAAGATGCATTCATATTAATAGCGCAGCATGATCATGCACGCATTTCCGGAGATCTTGTGTCTGCGTGGCAAGGAGAATTATTTCATAGCGCCGAGCGTAGAGAAGAATTGGCCTATGCCGCATATGAGCATGACAGCAGCTGGATTGATTTGGACCGTATTCCGCTTTGGAATGATGCCGGCCATATTCCTTTCTCATTCCGCGATTTTCCAGGCAATATCCGGTTTTTCTTCTATTCCAAGGGGCTGGATCACATTCAGGAAACGAGCGAGTATGCAGCGCTGCTCGGCAGCATTCTATATACGACGCTAGCGGAGAAATTCAGAAACGAGGATACGATTGCATTCGTGGAAAAAGAGTTTGCGCGCCAGAGCGCGATTATCGAGCGTCTTCAATTGGATGTGAAGCTGCTCCAGCATCATGCGAAGGCGCTGTTGCTTTGCGATGAGCTGTCGCTATTTGCATGCATGGAGAAGCCGGGTACGCCGCGTCAGCAATATGAGTGGTTCTCGGAAGGCTTTACGTACTGGTTCGATCGCACAGGCGGCACGTCATTGATTGCCGATTGGACGGATCAGTCTACGATTGAATTGCAGCCGTTTCCGTTCAGCAGGCCAGTGGAGACGTCCTTGTTATTCAAGGAAGTGAGCAAGGATAATATTAGCAAATACGGCATTGCGCAGGCTTATGCACGCGAGCCATTGCAGGAGCTTAAGCTTCTGTTTCAAGAAAAGCGCATATAGGCTTTCGAATACGACTGTCCCATGCATTCGCTCCTTAACCATGCTTTCCACAGGCATTTTCGACGCTCATTATTCTAATTCATAAGTTAGAAATAAAATGCAACCTCAAATCATTTCAGTTGGGTGGGATTAACAGGAAAAGATCCATCTATTTTCCTAACAAGACGTCAGTTCGTTCATTTAGCTGGAAAAACGCCCGTTAATTGGAATGCTTTCAACGAAATAGGGTCAAAAGCGGGAAATTAACGGGAGAAAATCCATCTAAACCTTATTTTCGCCCAAAAATACTTGAGATAACGGGAGTTTTTCCCGTTAATGCTGACTTTAGAGGGTGCAGCCCCATTCTCAGCACATCAATCGCCTGCGCAGCGGTAAAATAGGGTTAAGACGGGGAAGGTTACAAACAACAGATCATGCATATCCAAAGCTATGCACCAAGGCAGCAAATACCCCCATGCCAATTGGCATGGGGGTATCACTCTATTAGTCGAAGCGGTTAAGCCGAATTCACTTATGTGCCTGCCTTGAACAGCGTTGCAATGGAGCCGCCTTCTGTAATAATTTTGATTGCTGTAGCAAGAAGCGGCGACATGGGAAGTACGATAAATTTATCGGAACGAGCTTCGCCAATCGCAATCGTGTCGGTAATGACGACTTCGCGAATGTTCGGATGGTCAAGCTTCTCAAGCGCATTTGCCGAGAAGAGCCCATGTGTTGCACATATGTATGAATCATGTGCGCCTTTTTTCTTAAGCGCCTCAACGACGTTCACGATCGTGCTGCCCGTATCGATCAAGTCTTCGATAATGATCGGTGTCATGTCCTCGACGTCTCCGATTATATGCGTAATCTCGGACTGATTATGCGCGGGACGATTTTTGATCATGATAGCGAACGGACAATCGAGCAAGCCAGCCAGCTTTTCAGCGGTTGTTGCCCGTCCCGCATCCGGGGATACGACAACAGGATTTTTAATTTTTTTGCATCTTAAATATTCGATGATCAAATCAAGCGCCGTTAAATGATCGACTGGAATATCGAAGAAGCCTTGGATCGGATCGGCATGCAAGTCGACCGTAACAATTCGATTGGCGCCAACGGTAGTCAGCACATCCGCCACTAGCTTTGCCGAAATCGGCTCACGCGGGGCAGACTTTCTTTCTTGCCTTGCGTAGCCATAATAAGGCATGACGATATTGATGGTTTTGGCTGATGCGCGCTTAGCTGCATCGATCATGACAAGCGTCTCGATTAAATGCTCGTTAACGGGATGGGATAGCGATTGGACGATAAATACGTCGCAGGTACGGATCGATTCCTGATAGGATACATGAATTTCTCCGCTCTGATGTCTGGAGATCGCTACTTTCCCAAGTGGTACCTCAAGTTCCTTGCAGAGCTCCTCGGCTAGCCTCTCGTTTGAGGTACCGGAAAAAATTTTAACTTTTTGCATGAGATCTCTCCTTAAAACTACGGGAATCGACATTGTTTGCTCAATCATAACAAACATTGCAATGGAGGACAAATCATTGCTGAGTTTGATAGGTATTGGATCTAATAATGAAAGGTGATAAAGTAAAACAATGTAAAATGAAGTGGAGAAGGAGATGCCGCAAGTGATCGATCACAGCAAAATACTTTCGATTAAGGCTAATCAGTCTACAGGGGCAAAGCGAGTGTGGCTCATCATTTTACTAGGCTCATTGTCTGCATTTGGTCCGTTGTCCCTTGACATGTATTTGCCTGCATTGCCTCAGCTGACGAGTGATTACAATACGAGCTCATCGCTTGTACAATTAAGCTTAACGGCCTGTATGATTGGATTATCGGTAGGCCAATTATTTTCCGGTACGTGGAGCGATATAAAGGGACGCAGGCTGCCGCTTCTTATTTTTCTAGCGGTATACGGGCTATCATCCATCCTCTGCGCGTTCGCGCCAACCATTGGCGTCCTAATCGTACTAAGATTCATTCAAGGGTTTTCCGGCTCGGCGGGAATCGTTATTTCGCGGGCTATTGTGCGGGACATGTATACGGGGCCTGAGCTTACCAAGTTTTTTGCGATGCTGATGCTGGTCAACGGCGCAGCGCCTATCTTTGCACCTATCGCAGGAGGACAGCTGCTAAAGGTTGCGTCATGGGAAGGCGTGTTTATCGTTCTTGGCGCATGGGGAGTCATTATTTTTGCAGCGGTATGGTTTGGCATGCCGGAGACGCTTCCTCCCGAGAAACGAATGGCAGGCGGCTTCCGCCAGACGTTATCCACCTTTGGCGTTTTGCTGCGCGACCGTTCGTTTATGGGCTATGCGCTGGCGCAAGGACTTGTAATGGCAGCGATGTTCGCTTACATAGCAGGATCGCCATTTGTGCTTCAAAATATTTACGGCGTAACGCAGGAAGGGTTCAGCCTGTTATTTGCCCTAAATGGATTAGGCATTATTTTATTCAGTCAGCTGACAGGGCGTTTCGCGGCTAAGGTTGGAGAGAAGAAGCTATTCGTCATTGGCCTCGCTATAGCAGCGATAGCAGGAGCAGCACTGCTTCTTATGATCATTGCAAAAGCGCCGCTTGTTGCGATTCTTATTCCGTTGTTCTTTGTTGTATCAAGCGTAGGGGTGATCAGCACGACGGGCTTCTCTCTAGCGATGCAGAAGCATGGCCATGCAGCAGGAAGCGCGTCCGCGCTGCTTGGGCTCATGTCATTTACCTTTGGCGGCATTATGGCGCCGCTTGTGGGTCTCGGCGGTAGCGCAAATGCACTGCCAATGGGCATATGGATCGCCATTTCCGAGCTGGGCGCCGTGGCCTGCTATATCTTTCTCATCCAAAAACCGATCAAGAAGCGTTAGCGCCTAGCTGCTGCCGTTCGATGAAACAGTGAATGCTGCTTCATTGAACGGCTCTTTTTTTTGCTGCAGCGCAAGGTGTATAATGTGTGCTTAGAAGGGAGTGGGAGCATGTCGCAAGAGATTAGAGCTTACGAGCTGGTCGCATTGAAGGAAATAGCGGAGATGCTTAACAGTACGAACGATATGGATCAAATGCTCAATGACGTGCTCGTCAAGCTGCTTCAGGTCACAGGCTTTACCACGGGCTGGATATTTGTAATCGATAATCGAAGCGATAATCTATGCGTTGCAACACATAATTTGCCGCAAGGGCTAAAAGCGAATAATCAGGCGGTCATGTGCGGCTCGGAATGCTGGTGCGTGGAGAGCTACAAGCAGCACAAGCTGCATCAGGCCGTTAATATTATAGAATGCTCTAGAATTACATACGCCAATACGCATGGGTTTGGAGACACGGAGGGCGTATCCCATCATGCGACAGTACCGCTAAAAGCTGGATTAGATCAGTTTGGTCTGTTAAACGTCGCGCATGCGGGGAAAGTGCGTCTGACAGAGGAGGAGCTGGCGCTGCTGCAGGCGGTAGCTTACCAGATCGGGACAGCGATTAAACGAATCCGGCTGTATCAGGTGCAGGAGCAGCACGCGCTGCATTATGCCAAGCTCGGCGATGTCATCCAAAAAATCAACGCGATACAGGATATTAATCAGCTTCCGCTTCAAGCGGTAAGGCAGATCGGCGATACGTTTCATTGGCAGCATGTGTCGCTATTTATGTATGAACAGCAGCAATTATCGCTTCGTGCGCATTATTCGGATAATCAAGTCAAAAAAGAGTGGCTGTCGCTCGCGATCGATCAAGGGGGACCGGTAAGCACGGCGTTCAGTGAAAATCGACTCGTAAAGCTATCGGATTGCCATGAGGTGCCTCGCTCGAGTCTATCGACCATCGGCATACCTCCCTTCTCGTCTGCGGTGGCGATTCCACTCCGGATTAGAAGCCGCCCGATAGGCGTGCTGTTTATCAGCAGCCAGCTCAGCAAGCAGTTCGATGATTACTTGGAGGATTTCATGTACTCGCTTGGCGATCATTTTACGCTAAGCGTAGAAAATCTACGCGTATACGAGCAGCGGCGGGAGCTGGCTCGCATGGAGGAGAGGAACCGGATGGCAAGAGACTTGCATGATTCGGTCATCCAGAAGGTATTCTCGCTATCCTTCCTTGCTAAAGGCGCCGAGACGGTGCTTGCAGGCAAGGAACCGATTGTGGAGCGATCCCTTCAAGAAATCAGGCAGCTGTCTCAGGAAGCCTTGAAGGAGATGCGGACACTCATATGGCAGCTTCGGCCTGCGGGGCTGGAGCATGGGCTGATCACTGCGCTTAAGCAATACGGGAAAAGCATGGATTTGACCGTATATGAGCAGGTAGAGGGGGTACGGGAGCTGCCGCGAGCGATCGAGGAAGCCTTCTGGCGAATCGGGCAAGAGGCTTTAAATAATGTGAAGAAGCATGCGGATACGAATGCTGTATATGTTCGTTTGGTGAAATCGGAGCATGTTGCAAGCATGGAAATTATGGATAAAGGGCGAGGCTTCTCACCTGAGAAGCGGAGAGGTAGGCTGTCGATGGGAATGCTCTCCATGCGGGAGCGTGCGGAAACGCTAGGCGGCGAATTATCGATCAAGAGCGGCAAGGGGCAGCCAACGGTCATTCAGGCTACGATACCGGTTGCGAAAGAAATGGAAATGTGGGACGAGGAATGAGGTGCGGCTGTGAAAATAAAAATTTTGCTGGTAGATGATCATCTTATCGTATTAAAGGGTATTTCGTTCTTTCTGAGCATGCAGCCTGATTTCGAGCTGGTTGGCGAAGCGCATAACGGACAGGAAGCGGTTAAGAAAGCAGCCGAATTGCTGCCTGATATCGTATTGATGGATTTGAATATGCCCATTATGGACGGCATTGAAGCAAGCAATCTCATTGCCCAAAACAATCCTGCAATTAAAGTGCTGGTGCTGTCAAGCTTCTCGGACCGCAGCCATATTGTTCCAGCGCTGCAATCCGGGGCAATTGGTTATATGCTGAAGGATGTGGAGCCGGATCAGCTTGCAGAAGCAATTCGAAGCGCCTATAAAGGCAATGTTCAGCTGCATCCGGACATTTCAGCCGCGCTGCTTGCACAGATGGCTCCTCAGGCAGAGGAGGTTAAGAAGCATCCTAGCCGCGGGTTAGCCGAAATATTGACGCCAAGGGAGCTTGAGGTGCTGCAACTGCTGACAAAAGGAATGAGCAACAAAGATATCGCACACGCTCTGACGGTTGCCGAGAAAACCGTTAAGACGCATGTGAGCAGCATTTTGAGCAAATTGAATTTGACGGATCGCACGCAAGCTGCGTTGTATGCGGTACAATTGATGAATGGCAGCGATTAACGCAAGAGTTGTACGACTATAGTCTTAAGACTAGTCCTCCGCCTTAGGCGGTTTTTTTTTGACTATTTTTCGGTCTAATTGCCGATGCTGCCGACATCAAAACTTAATACAATAAAGGTACTTACAAAAAGTAAATACAATTCAACCTTGGAGGGAAAAAATTATGAGTACTGTACTATTTATTAAAGCAAACGATCGTGGAATCGAGCAGGCAACAAGCGTTAAGCTATACCAAGCATTTCTGGACAGCTACACAGCCAGCCACCCAGAAGACACAATTGTTGAGCTTGATTTGTTCAAAGAAGAATTGCCTTACATGAACGCTGATATGATCAACGGAAACTTTAAAGCAGCGCGCGGCTACGATCTGACTGCAGAAGAGCAAGCAGCCGTACAAGTATCCGATAAATATATCAACCAATTTCTTGCAGCAGACAAAGTCGTATTCGCATTCCCGCTTTGGAACTTTACCGTTCCTGCAGTACTGCACACTTACATTGACTACCTTTCTCAAGCTGGCAAAACATTTTCTTACACAGCTGAAGGTCCAGTCGGCCTGATTACTGATAAAAAAGTCGCATTGCTTAACGCTCGCGGCGGCATTTACTCTGAGGGTCCAGCGGCATCAGTTGAAATGTCCTACAACTTCATTCGTACTGTAATGGGCTTCTTCGGTGTCCAAAACGTAGAAAGCATCATTATCGAAGGCCACAACCAGCTTCCTGATCAAGCAGAAACGATTGTTTCTACTGGTCTTGAGCAAGCTAAGAAAGTAGCTGTAGGCTTCTAATAAAAAGATACAACCATAAGCAGCAGATCTATCGTCAAAGCTGCTAATAAACTCCACAAATCATGCGCAACGAGCCTTTAGAATCGTTTCTAAGGCTCGTTTTGCGTTTTTCGTGCTGGAAGGAAGCCGTAATCTTTTTCGATCACCTCTTCTTAGTCGAACATCCTTAAATCATTTTTAGACACTTTCACCCCCCATTCGGTAAAAAATAGAAAATTAACGGTAGAAAATCCTGCTAACTTCCATTTTCACCTAGATTTTATTGGAATAGCGGGATTTTCCAATTAATTGTACAGCCATGATATTTTGGACGGCTGGACGGGTCGGAAGATGGGTTGGACATTAACAAATGAGAGTGTATCCAACAAAAAAAGGTTGACTTAGCAGCGTTGCTAATGGTTTTATTATATAGACCGATCGCTATAATCGAGGGGTGAATGAATACGGAAAAACCAAATACCCGCCAAAATATTTTGGATACAGCATCAAGGCTTTTTTTCACAAAAGGGTATCATGCTACAGGATTAAGCCAAATTATTAACGAGAGCAAATGTCCAAAAGGCTCCTTGTATTATTATTTTCCAAAAGGCAAGGAAGAGCTGGCGCTGGAATGCATCGCGTGCACCAAGGCGTTTGTTATCGAGCGGTGGAAAACCAAATTTGCAGCATTTGAGGACCCGTCCGATGCGGTGCAGGCATTCGTTCACGATATGGGGGAGGATGCCGAAAAATATGATTTTCAAGGCTTCATGCCATTTAGCTTCTGGATGGCTGTGGAAACCTCTGCCATTAGCGATAAGCTGAGATCTGCGGGGCAGGATGTGTTTGCCTCCTGGGAGGCCGTCATCTCAGGCAGGTTGATTTTCACAGGCATGGATGAGGCAAGAGCAGAGGAAGTAAGTGTCGTCTTAGTCTCGTTGCTGGAAGGTGCGCTGATCCTCGCTTTGACGAAGCGAGATAAGCAGCCGTTAATTTCTGCGGCGAAGTGTGTGCCCTATTTGATTAATCAATGCCCATCTCTATGAGAGGTCATCAATAAAAGAGAGATTGAATGTAGGAGAGTGGAGAGCTTGCAAGCAACAATGGCAGCAACGCATCAAAAAACGGAACAGAAATATAAAGTTATCCCCATCATGATTTCATTATTATTAAGCGGCTTTGTTGGTATGTTCAGTGAAACGGCTTTAAACGTAGCACTAAGCGATTTGATACGCATATTCAACATAACGGCGCCAACTGTACAATGGCTGACAACCGGATACCTGCTTACGCTTGGGATCTTGGTCCCCGTCTCGGGACTCTTGCTTCAATGGTTTACGACTAGACAGCTATTTATAGCGGCGCTAAGCTTTTCCATACTCGGCACGCTTGTAGCGGCGCTTGCCCCAAGCTTTGAAGTCTTAATGACAGCGCGTGTCATTCAAGCCGTAGGCACCGCTTTGCTGCTGCCGCTTATGTTTAATACGATACTTATTATTTTCCCTGCTGAAAAAAGGGGAGCGGCGATGGGTGTTATCGGGCTCGTCATTATGGTCGCGCCTGCCGTAGGCCCAACGATTGCAGGTCTTCTCATTGAAAATTTGAGCTGGCATTGGATTTTCTGGTTATCGCTGCCGGTCTTAATTATTGCTTTATTGTTCGGAATTATGTATATGCAGAACGTATCCACGATTACGAAGCCTAAAATTGATGTCATGTCCCTCGTGTTCTCAACGCTTGGCTTTGGCGGCATCGTGTTTGCCTTCAGCAGCGCGGGCGAAGGAGAAGGCGGCTGGAGCAGCACAAAAGTGATCGCTTCGATGATCGTCGGCCTTTTGGCGCTTGTCATATTCGCTATTCGTCAATTGAAAATGAAGCATCCGATGATGGATTTGCGGGCATTTAAGCATCCGATGTTCGTTGTAGGTACGCTAATGGTGTTTATTTGTATGATGGTTATTTTATCATCGATGCTCGTATTGCCCATGTATTTGATCAGCGGACTCGGTCTTAGCGCATTAACGGCAGGACTTATCATGCTGCCAGGCGGACTTTTGAACGGGATTATGTCACCGATTATGGGCAGCTTGTTCGATAAATTCGGACCAAAATGGCTCGTTATTCCGGGGCTTGTTATCGTTGCCGCTGTGCTATGGTTTTTCTCTGGCATTACGACGGCATCCACAATTGCACTCATCATTGTGCTGCATTCCTGCTTGATGATCGGAATCTCCATGGTATGGATGCCTGCTCAGACTAATGGTCTTAATCAGCTCCCGCCTGAGCTTTACCCGGATGGAACTGCGATTATGAACACCCTCCAGCAGGTTGCTGGCGCAATCGGCACAGCCGTTGCCGTGAGCATCATGACTGCCGGTGTGAACAGCTTTATGAAGGGCGTGGATGATCCAACCGATCCCGCCAATGCGCCGCTCGCGATGACAGCGGGCATCTCGGATGCGTTTATATTCGCTATGATCGTAGCTATTGTCGGCTTGATCGTCGCTTTCTTCATTAAACGGGTTCATGTAGGCAAGAGCAAGCAGCATTAATCGATAGGCACGAACCAAGAAGATTCGACCGTCACATGCGATCGAATCTTCTTGCTCGTTAACAGGCAATCTGTTATAGACAAACCCCTGCAATCCCGATATGATTGATTAAACAATCGAATAATGATAAAGAAAAGGTGCAGACAAGTCGTTTTTTTGTTTGCTTAATAGGGAAGTCCGGTGCAACGCCGGCGCGGTCCCGCCACTGTAAGTGAAGAGCGATTCTCTAAACAAGCCACTGTCCGATCAAAGGATGGGAAGGCAGAGAAGCGTGATGACGCACGAGCCAGGAGACCTGCCTTTTCTTATTTTGTTTCCTATTCTTCGGGGGTAAGAATGAGGAGGCGTGATCGAAACGCAGCACATATCGTATCCTATTTATATGCTGAACTGATCTTTAATTTGACATGCAGATCCCTTTCAAAGAGGGATCTTTTTTTTGTTTTAACAGCGTTGTTTGATTAGTTAGGTTGAAAGGGAGCAGAGAGAAGACGATGGTTATGAATAGTAAAAGATGGTTTTCCGGCTGCATCATACTCGTACTGATTATTGGTTTGTTAGCTGGCTGCGCCGCACCGGGGCAAGATGTGAATGTACAGGCGAATCAGACGCAGGAAGTCGGTGAATCGCAAGGCGATCAAGCAACGAATGCCGGCAGCAAGGAACAGCCTTCAGCGACAAGCGAGGCAGTGAAATCCGATGCGGCTGCCCCGGCAGCTGAGCCAAAGTCGACTTCGACACACAGCACAGAAAATAAGCAGCCTGCGGACGCCGCAGGAGATAAGCCGGCAACAGCTGCGTCAAAGCCTGACGCTAACCAGGTCAAAGCTCCCGCAGCGAAGGAGCAGATTACTTCTCCTTCAGCGATTCCAAGTGCAACGGCGAAGCCGGTTAAGACGGATGAGCCTGCGCCTGCCGTAACGCCGCAGCCGACGAATATCGTGACCATTTCGATTATAGCGGATGAAGAGACGGGCACTGTGCTTGAACCGACCGCCGTTGAGCTCAAGAAGGACGATACGGTGCTTGAGGTTTTGAAGAGAATTACCCGAAAAAATAAAATTCAGATGGAGTACAAAGGTTTAAAAGCAGCGGCGTATATCGAAGGGATCGATAACGTATACGAATTCGACCACGGCGCGAAGAGCGGCTGGATGTACAAAGTAAATGGCGAGTTTCCTAACAAAAGCGCAGGTGCCTATGCGCTCAAGGAAGGCGATGTTATCGAGTGGCTGTACACGATTGATCTCGGCAAGGATCTAGGAGCTGAATATGAATGAATACCGCCTTCGATTCCGTACATCCGATCACTAGCTTCAGCTACTACGCAGGTGCGATCGCTTTTAGCATGCTGCTCTTCCACCCTTTATTTCTAGTGACCTCGCTTGCTGTGGTTACGCTGGTTATTATTATTCACGGCGAAGGGAAGCGGCTGCTTAAGCTGCTTCCTTATTATGTGCTGATGGGCGGCTCCGTCGCTGTTCTCAATCCGCTTTTTTCGCATCGCGGGAGGCATATTTTATTTTATTTCATGGATCAGCCAATTACGCTAGAAGCGATTTTGTATGGAGTGACAATGATGCTTTCCTTATTAGGGATTTTACTGGCATTCGTATCGTTTCAGCATATCGTCACGACAGACAAATGGATGTATTTGTTTTCCCGCGTGCTTCCGCGAACCTCTCTGCTCACGTCAATGTCGATTCGTTTCGTGCCGCTTTTTTTGCGAAGGCTGGAGCAGATTACAACCGTACAGCGGACAAAGGGCGTATCGATCATGGAGGGCAGCCTGCGGAAGCGCAGCAAGGACGGCATGCTGCTCGTTCGCGTGTTATTGACCTGGTCGCTTGAGGAAGCGCTGCAGACGGCGGATTCCATGAAAGCGCGCGGTTATGGCGCGGCTAAGCGGAGCTCGTACGTCATATACCGCATGGATCGAAGAGACGGATATACGCTCTTATTTTTAACTGCGATGGGACTTGCATGCCTATGGGGCTGGGCACAGGGCTTTGGCGTGTTGACCATTTATCCGCGGCTCGAAACGATGCAATTTCACCGAGGGGAAGGTTTTGCATATGGGTGCTACTGTGCTTTCCTGCTAACCCCGGTCGTACTCGAAGGAATGGAGAGAAGGTCATGGAAGTCATTCAAGTCAATCAATTGACGTTCCGCTATCCCGAAGCAAAGGGGGCGGCGCTGGACGAAGTATCGTTTAATGTGAAGCAGGGCGAATTCGTCGTTTTATGCGGCGCTTCGGGCTGTGGGAAAACGACGCTGCTTCGGCATTTGAAAAAAGAGACACTTCCGGTAGGCAAACGCTCTGGCTCCGTTATGTATAATGGTGTTTTGCTGGATGAGCTCCCTGCGATAGAGGCGGCAGAGCATATCGGCATGGTCTTCCAAAATCCCGAGAATCAGATCGTGATGGACCAGGTGTGGCATGAGCTTGCTTTTTCGATGGAAAATGTCGGTTATGAGCAGGCGGTTATGCGCAAGCGTCTAGCTGAGATAAGCCATTTCTTCGGTCTTGAGGAGCTGCTTTACAAGTCCGTGCATGAAATATCGGGAGGCCAGAAGCAGCTGATAAATCTTGCCTCCGTCCTGCTGCTGCAGCCGAAGCTGCTTCTACTGGATGAGCCGACCTCGCAGCTTGATCCGGTTGCTTCGCGTGATTTTTTGCAGCTGCTTTACCGCTTGAATCAGGAAATGTCTATGACAGTTATCATTAGCGAGCACCGGCTGGAGGATGTTATCCCGCTTGCAGATCGAATTGTTATGCTGGAGGGCGGCAGAGTAAAGTACAACGCTGCCCCGAGGGAGCTATGCCAATCGATCTTAGCAAATGAAGCAGCGACAAATGATATGTCGTATTTGCCTTCCGTCACGAAGCTGTTTTTGTCAGCTCATGCGTCAAGCAAGCCTATTGCAGCTCAAGATATTCCGCTTACGGTGCGGGAAGGAAAGCAGTGGCTGGCTGGCCAAGGCGGAATAAAGCCGGATTTATCGCAGCATGAACATAATCGCGAACACCAATTGCAAGGTGAGAAGCAATGGCTGCTAGCCTGTGATGAAATTACGTTCAAGTATGAGAAAACGGGTTCAGAGGTGCTGAAGAAGCTGTCGCTTAACGTGTATAAGCATGAGTTTTTGGCGGTGCTTGGCGGCAACGGGGCCGGAAAAACGACGATGCTGATGATGATGGCCGGACTTTTGCAGCCGCAGCGAGGCAAGGTGAAGCGGGAGAAAAATAGCAAGGTAGGCTATTTAGCTCAAAATCCGCTCCTCTACTTCAGCTACGATACCGTTGAAGAGGAGCTGCAGCGAATGGCCGATTACGCGGGACTCGCGGATCGTGAGCGCAAGATCGCAAGCGTCGTAGACGCACTCCAGATCGCCGCAATATTGACGAAGCATCCTTATGATTTGAGCGGCGGTGAACAGCAGCGGGCAGCACTTGCCTTGGTGCTTCTTGGTGAGCCTGATGTGCTGTGCCTCGATGAGCCGACGAAGGGACTTGATCCTATTGCGAAGCAGAGAACAGCGGAGCTGCTGCAGCAGCTTTGTCAATTAGGCAAAACTATTGTCATGGTTACGCATGATATTGAATTTGCCGCTGAGCATGCGACGCGCTGTGCAATGCTGTTTGACGGAGCGATAGCAGCGGAAGCAGCTCCGGCAGCTTTTTTTGGAACCAATTATTTCTATACGACGGCCATCAACCGAACGGTTCGCGAATGGCTTCCGGATGCGTTGACGACCAAGGATGTGATCGATCGATGGGCAAATTAAAGCTTTGGTTTCTCGCTAGCACCTTGCTGTTCATTGCTGCCATGGCGTTATCGGCAGCCATTACAGATGAGCATTACCTGATGCTGAGCATTGTGCTGCTCTTTGCAACGATGCTGCCTTTCTTTGCAAGGTTTGAGAGACGAACGATTGAAGCCCGCGAAATCGTCATTCTGGCTGTACTGGCTGCAATTGCTGCCGTTAGCCGCGTGCCGTTCGCGCCATTGCCAAGTGTACAGCCTACTTCGTTCGTGATCATTATTGCGGCAATCGTGTTCGGCGCGGAGTCGGGCTTCATTATTGGAGCAATCGCCGCGGTAGTGTCAAATATTTTTCTTGGACAGGGGCCGTGGACGCCGTGGCAAATGTTTTGCTGGGGCATGATTGGGGCTACTGCAGGCTGGCTTCGCCATACTTGGCTCATCAAAACGAAGATCGGCTTGCTTACATTCGGCTTTGTGTGGGGCTTTCTGTTCGGCTGGATCATGAATATATGGTATATCATTGGCTTGCCTGATGCGCTGAGCTGGAATTTGATTATTATCGCCTATATTCAAAGCTTTTATTTTGATCTTGCGCATGCGCTGTCAAATGTGTTCTTCCTTGCTGTGTTTGGCAGCAGCTGGATCGCTATTTTGTCTCGGTTCAAGAAGAAGTATGGCTTATTGGATTCGTAACATTCATTGTATAAAAAATCAGGCGCCAGCAATTGTGCTGGCGTCTTATTTGTTGCTTAAATTGGTTGGGTAAAATACACGCCAATTGGACGGTTACAAGTGGGGGAGGTCCATTTATGATTGTCTTATAAGGTGCGTTGAATATCATTGGCTGGATTTAAGAAGGAGACGGCGAAGATGAACGAACGAAACGCAAGGGTAGCTGTCGTTCAGGCAGCTCCGATATTATTCGATAAATGGTCCGCCTTTCACAAAATGGCAGGCTATGCCAAGCAAGCGCAGGCACAAGGCGCCAAGCTGCTGCTTTTTCCCGAGGTATTTATCGCCGGCTATCCAAGAGGGCTCTCCTTCGGCGCCCGGGTCGGAAGCAGAACGATGGAAGGACGCGAGGACTTTGCACGCTATTGGGAAAGCGCGATTGATGTTCCCGGAACGGATACCGATTTGCTTGGAGAAGTCGCGAAGGAAGCTGGCGTTTATTTGATCGTAGGCGTTGTGGAGCGGGATCAGGATTATAGCCGCTCAACGCTTTACAATAGCATTATTTATATCGGACCGGACGGCAGGTTGCTTGGCAAGCATCGGAAGCTGATGCCGACCGGCTCGGAACGGTTGCTTTGGGGACAAGGCGATGGGAGTACGCTTACTGTAATTGATACTCCATTTGGCCGAATCGGCGGGTTAATTTGCTGGGAGAACTATATGCCTCTTGCCAGAACGGCCATGTATGCGAAAGGGATCGATATTTTAGTAACGCCAACAGCAGATGCAAGAGATACATGGCAAGCAACGCTGAAGCATATAGCATGCGAAGGGAGGTGCTACGTATTGTCGAGCAACCAATTTGTTACAAAGGACTCTTATCCTGGGGATATAAATGGTTATGCGGAGCTTGCGCAGGACCCGGACACGCTATGCCGGGGAGGAAGTGCAATCGTTGGCCCTTTGGGTGATTATGTAACCGAGCCGGTATATGGGGAAGAGACGATTTTGTACGCGGATTTGGATATGTCGCTTGTGACCGCAAGCCGCTTTGATTTCGACGTTGTCGGCCACTATAACCGTTCGGATATATTTCAGCTTCACGTGAACGAATCGAAGCAAAGCATTGTAACCTTTACTTGATAATAATGATGAGGAGGAACTCAAATGGAAGTGCCAGTTGGCGTATGGATCGCTTCTGCGATTATTGTCGTTATTTTAGCATGGATTACATTTTGGATTACGAACAAGGCATACTCCCGGAGATGGGAAGACCAGGATACCGAGACGAAAGGCAAACACTATTAGCCAGAAGCGACTTTATTCGTGTCATTGAAGCGAAGCTCCCATGGCTTAGCATTTAATGCTACAATAGGAGAAAAACATGAGGGGACGAAATCGGGAGCATAACCAAGAGAGATGCCCCGGACAAACTGATGGATGAAACAGAACCTCTTGTCACTAAGCAATGCGCCAGCTGCAAGGAAGAGAAGCCGCTCTCCGAATTTTTGCGGCGAACGGGCAGACGCTCAAGTGCCGGATCGCGCCGCGGCGCATGCCGGGCTTGCAGAAAGGCGAAGGCTGCTGTCGCCCCTTTGGCTGCAGCTGCACCATTGGCAGCTGTCGCGGCCAAAGAGAATGTAGTGAAACGACGCAGCGCTCAAGCATCCAAACCACAGCCTTCTTCGCCTCCAAGGCCTTCCATCCCATTACCGAATGACCCCGCCGCTCTAAAAACGACTCGGCAAGGGACGATTTGGATGAGAGGCAAGACGGATAAAGGTCGGCGGTGGTATCAAGAAATAGACCTGGAGCTGGCGATAACGCTCGTGAAGGAGCATGCTGCGGTTATCGTCAACCGGCATACGATTCGAAGATTGTTCAGCAACAAGGATTTTCGGCGCTATATTTTGGAGCGGGACGAGCATACCTGTTATTTTTGCGGACAATTCGGAGATACGATCGATCATATGCTGCCGCGTGCGAAGGGAGGGCATACGACGCCAGTCAATTGTGTCTGCGCGTGCAATGCTTGCAACCAATCGAAGGCGGATCAGGATATCGAATCGTTTATGAAATTCGAAGAGATTATCCCAGAATAACTATTAACGACGCGAACAAGGGGATGAGGAGGAATATCTTGCTTCTAAGTCCATGGGGATGCGCCCTCTAGATTCAGCATTAACGGGAAAAACTCCCGTTATTTCAAGTGTTTTTGGGCGAAAATAAGCTTTAGATGGATTTTCTCCCGTTAATTTTTCGCTTTCGACTCTATTTCAGTGAAAGTGCTCCGATTAACGGGAGTTTTTCCAGCTAAATGAACGAACTGACGTCTCATTAGGAAAATAGATGGAGATTTTCCTGTAAATCCACCCAACTGAAATGATTTGAGGTTGCATTTTATTAACTCAACTTTCGCAGAACGAAAATCGGCTTAAATGCATGATGTAACTGAAAGAACGGCGTATTAAATACAAAAGTTGAAAAATAGAAAAACACCGCTTCATTTGGTAAAGTGAGAGTGTCGAGCAATCACTACCATTATGAAGGGGTGTCCTCTATATGATAGAGCAAAACGTACAACCGAATCAACTTCCAAATGAAACTAAACCGGCTTTCAAAGAACTGAAAGTGTTGCAACACATGAAAACAGCAGGGTTTAAGAAAAAGTTCGGCTATACCTGCTCGTTCTTATTTCAGCTTGTCTTTGTGCTCTTGTTTCATCACAAAAAACTGGTTTCGTCTGCTGGAAAGTGATAAGGGGGAATCGTTTCCTGGCAAGGATGCCGTCTATCGTTTCCTCAACCACAGTGGTTATGCATGGCGCCGATTCTTGTCCTTACTCAGTTCCTCTACGATCGATAAGATTCAACCGAACGGCATCATGGAAGGAATTGACAAAAGAACATCCGGATACAAGCGGCGGATGGAGTGCTCTGCTGCCCGCCCCTGAAGTCATCCCCGCCATGATCGACCGTGCGATTTCTGCTGGCGTACGAGCATCTTACGTTTTGATGGACAGTTGGTTTACGCACGCTCCGCTAATCCAATCGATGCTTGAACGCGGTCTGGATGTCATCGGCATGGTTAAAGCGGATAAGAAACGTTATCTTGTTAGCGGACGCCGCTTAACCCTTCAAGAGCTTTACTACGAAGCCACTCCCGTCCAAGGAAAGGTCAAGGGGATTCTGCGCTCCATCCGTACTAAACTGTCTCCGGGGATACCCGTCACCATCGTCTATGTGCGCCATCGTTCGAATAAGAAGGAATGGCTCGCCATTCTATGCACCGATCTCACGCTGCCCGCAGAAGAGATCATCCAGATCTACGGAATCCGCTGGGACATCGAAGTATTCTTTAAGTGCGCCAAATCGTTGTTGCGTCTGCAAAAGGAATTTCAGGGTCGCTCTTACGATCTGTTGATCAGTCACACTACGATTGTATTTTCTCGTTACATATTGCTGGCATGGCAGCATCGACAAAGCACCGACAACCGTACGTTGGGAGGCTTATTTCATCTGCTCTGCGATGAAGTCAGTCAACTGGATTGGGCGGTTGCTTTGAAGCAACTCATTAAAATCCTTGAAGATGTGGCTAAAAAAGCAAACAAGAAAATCACAACACTCATTCAAACACAACTTCAACAATGGATTGCCGGTTTGGCGATCAGGCTGATCTATCGGTTGAATATGACGGCTCTATCCAACGCGCGCTTGCGCTTGGCATTGCTGCTTTGGATAATGAAGGCAACTTCAAGCCGCAGCAAAGCATTTCCCGCGCGGATGCAGCAGTGCTAATCTTTAATGCACTGGCTTATATTGAGGCACATCCAGTTCCCGATCAACCTTTGCAATAATAGCAAAAGTAATGAAGTAACAAGGGAGGTGCCTGTGAAGGCTGCCTTCCTTTTTCAATATATAAAAAGCAGAAAATTTGTCACACATTAATACTTTACCGCGACAGAGAGTTAATGTATCATTGTGTTAAAGTATTCTAATAACGTAAATGAAGGTGATCCTACTAATGAGTGAAAAAATGGAGGTTCAAGCACGCAAGGAATTAGAACATATGAAGCCGTACTCCCCAGGAAAGCCGATATGGGAGGTGCAGAAGGAGCTGGGCTTGGAGCGTGTTGTTAAGCTCGCCTCCAATGAGAATCCGCTCGGGCCTTCTCCGAAAGCTTTAGCGGCAATACAAGCGATGAGATTATTGTTCCGGGGCCAACCTTTAGCGAATATGAATTTGGAGCCCAATTGATGGGAGCCAAGGCGATCGCAGCGCCGCTCAGAGAAGATTTTCAATACGATCCCGATGCTATCCTTGCAGCTGTGACGGAACGGACCAAAATGGTGTATTTATGTTCTCCTAATAATCCAACCGGCACTATTTTGTCCAAAAAGGAGCTGCAGTACATCCTCGACTCCCTTCCGAAACGGATACTGGTTGTGCTCGATGCCGCTTATAGCCATTTCGTTACAACGGATCATTATTCGGATGGGATCGAATTTGTTCGAGCGGGCTACCCGCTGATCGTCTTAAAAACCTTTTCGAAAATATACGGTCTTGCCGGAATTCGGGTTGGCTTCGGGGCAGCGCCGCAGGCGATTATTCAAAGCATCCTGCAGGTCAAAGAGCCGTTTAACGTAAACGCTTTGGCGCAAGCGGCAGCAATAGCGGCTATCGGGGACGATGAGCATGTATCGCGTTCGCAGACGCTTGTTATTGAGTAGCGTGAGCGTCTGTATGCAGCATTCCAGCTGCTGGGACTTAGCTATATAAAGAGCATGAGCAACTTTGTACTGGTAAAGGTAGGCGAGCAGTCGGAATCTATTTATAAGCAATTAATGGCAAAAGGAATTATCGTTCGTCTAGCGAAAACATGGGGCTTGCCCTTGCATCTGCGGATTTCGATAGGGACTCCAGAAGAAAATGATTTGTTGACCGCTGCATTAAGCGATATTTTGAAACAAAATGCATAACGAAAAAAAGATCAGCCTTACTGGAAATCCCAGCATAGCTGATCTTTTTTTGATTGATAAATTCAAACATTGGAGAGCAAGATGGCATCTTTAGCCGGTAAACTCTTGAACCCATGCACCTTTGAAATAGGCAATGCCGATTTTTGAAAAGCTGCCGCTCAAAATGTTCGCTCTGTGACCTTCGCTATTCATCCAATCGTTCATAACCTGCTGGGGAGTAGGCTGGCCTTTGGCGATATTTTCACCTGCGGCGTTATACGTAATTTGAAACTTTCTCATCATATCGAACGGCGATCCGTAGGTTGGGGAGTTATGGTCAAAATACTGGTTATTAATCATATCCTGCGCTTTGACCATCGCCATTTTTGACAAATTGCTGTCCATGCTAAGGGAGCTGAGGCCCGCTTTTGAACGCTCGGCATTCACGATTTGCAGCACTTGCTGGTCAAACTCAAGCGAGGTTGAAGGCTGCTCAGGCGCATAGTCAATCGGGTCCTGGTTGCTCGAAATCCATTTCGGAACGTCATGACGATGTTTTTGGATCGTAATCGACTTGTCTGATTGAGGGGTTGCCACGGATGAGGCTTGCGTTACGTTTGGAACCGAATGAATCGTCGTTGATTTTTTTTGCGAGTGAGATAGGGCTGATTGCTTGTTTGTCACGTTATGATCGGCTGAACAGCCAGTAATCATTAATAATGCAGCAATTGCGATGTACTTTTTCATTGTACAGTCTCCTCGATTGTTAGTATTGTAATGGCCATTAAGCTATATGATTGCCTAGAAAGGCTGCTTATATGCGATTCTGAGTTGGGGATCGGTAAAAATTTAGACTATTTTGAAAAGAGACTTGCGTATTGCAAATGCCTATGGTATAGTATCTATACAAATAACAAATTTAACCTTGAATTCACATATTGAAAAGGTTGTCATTTGTATAATGATATCTTTTTCAATGTGTGATTTTTAGTTTTTCTGGAAAAAACATGTTAAAAAAATTATTGGAGGTTTTTTATAATGGAACAAGGTACAGTGAAATGGTTTAACGCAGAGAAAGGTTTTGGTTTTATCGAAGTTGAAGGCGGCAACGATGTATTCGTACATTTCTCCGCAATTCAAGGCGAAGGCTTCAAATCCCTTGACGAAGGTCAACGCGTTGAGTTCAACGTAACTCAAGGCAACCGTGGACCACAAGCAGAAAACGTTGTAAAACTGTAGTATTTAATGAAGAGCCCTTAACTTCGGTTAAGGGCTTTTTTTTATTACAATAACGAGCGTTGAAGCAGAAAAAAAGCCACCTCGAACGGTTTATCGCTCGGAGTGGCTTCTTTTGTAGATCAATTTAACGGAGATTAGCAATGTTTACTTCTGGATTCACGTCTTCTTCGTAATTAATACCGTCTGTTTCAAAGCCGAACAGCTGGAAAAATTCTCGACGATAGCCTTCAAGATCGGATAGGTCATACACATTTTCCGTAGAGAGCTTAGCCCAGACTTCTGCAACCTCGGCTTGGATTTCTGGTCTCATCTCCCAATCATCGACACGGATAAGCCCTTTTTCGTCAACGAGCGTTTCACCTTTGCTGTATAGACGCTCGGAGAACAGACGATACATTTGCTCAATGCAGCCCTCGTGAATGCCTTTTTCCTTCATGACTTTATAGAGTGCGGAGATATAGAGCGGAACGACTGGAATAGCTGAGCTGGATTGCGTGACCAAAGCTTTGTTGACGGATACGAAAGCGCGGCCGCCATTTGAGCTCAGCTGTGCGTTTAGGCGCTGGGCTGTCGCTTCAAGATCGTTTTTGGCTGCGCCAATCGTACCTTCGCGGTAGACTGCGTGGGTAATTTCAGGTCCGATATAGGAATAAGCAACGGTAGTTGCGCCTTCTGCGAGCGCACCGGCTTGCTGAAGCTCGTCAATCCACATTTGCCAGTCCTCGCCGCCCATAACCGCAATCGTTTGGCGAAGCTCGTCCTCTGTAGCCGGTTCTATCGTCGCTTGCGTCACTTCACCGCTATGGAAGTTAACGGTTTTGTTCGTATACGTGCCGCCAAGCGGCTTAATAACGGAAGCGAATGTTTCGCCGGTTTTTGGATGTGTGCGGCGCGGGGAAGCGACGCTATAAACGACCAAATCAATCTGGCCAAGCTCTGTGCGAATAAGGTCGATCGTCTTCGCTTTAATTTCGTCGGAAAACGCATCTCCAACGATGCTGTAGGATTTACGGCCAGCAGCGGCTGCTGCCTCTTCGAATGCAGCGGAGTTGTACCAGCCGGCCGATGCCGTACGTGCGCCTTCGGCTGCTTTGTCAAAGTAAACGCCAATCGTGTTAGCGCCTGCTGCAAAAGAGGAAACGATGCGGGAAGCGAGGCCATAGCCCGTCGAGGCACCAATGACAAGCACATTGCGGGGTCCTTCGATTGCTGGCTGTGCATTGACATAGTCGATCTGGCGCTGCACTTGCTGCGCGCAGCCCTCCGGATGTGCAGTGGTACAAATAAAACCTCTCGTTTTCGGTTGAATAATCATATTGGAATATTCCTTTCTCTTATGGAATTCGTTTGTTTGCATTATGTAGCGGTACAACGGGACAACTCTATCCCATTTTACCGACTTTTGCTGCATAAGGGAAGTTCCCCATTGACTGGGAAAGCATCTATTTGCAAAAAAAAGTTTCGAACTCAAATAAATAAGCGCCGAGTCAGCCATTTAGCTAACTCGGCGCTTATTTATTTGAAAGTTAACGACGACCTGAGAGCTGCTGCTCAGCCATTTGGACAAGCCGGCGAGTAATTGAACCGCCGATGGAGCCCATATCGCGTGTAGTCATATTGCCGTAATAGCCGTCTTGCGGAAGTTGAATGCCAAGCTCTTGAGCAACTTCAAATTTAAGCTGGTCGAGCGCAGCGCGCGCCCCGGGTATAAGAAGTTGATTTGTACGGTTTGCCATCTTTTCTCAGCCTCCTTCTTGGTCCTATTATGCGAAACCTTTGCAGAGATTATTCGCTAATTGCACCTAAATTTACCGCCTATTTTCAGAATGAGTCCGTGCTAAAATGGTTAGACGGAGGGAGGCAGCGTTATGTTTATGAAACCAATGCTCATGACGAGACATGAGAAGCCGTTTGACGATGAAAATTATATTTTTGAACCGATCATTGACGGACATCGGCTGCAGCTTTCCTTTATGGCAAGCAAAGCGAGATTATACACGAGACATTTTAACGAAATTACGCAGCAATATCCCGAACTACATAACGTTCCTTTGAGAAAGCCAGCCGATGTTGTATTAGACGGCGAAGTTGCTTATGTAAATCCGCACACGGGAGCAATAGAGTTCGATACGCTGCAGGAGCGATATCGGTTAAAGAAACAGCCGCGTATTCGAGATGCCAGGAGGACAACTCCGGTGAAATTTTTTGTATTCGATATTCTCTTCTATAATGGAGTCGATCTGAGGGACACTCCGCTGCTTGAGCGTAAGAGGCTGCTGGACGCTATTTTGGAGGATAATGATTTTTATAAGAAGATGCTGTTCGTAGACACAAAAGGCAGAGCTTTATTTGATTTCGTCAAGCGCTCTGATCTTGAAGGCGTCGCTTGCAAACGGAAGGACAGTGTGTATGCGGAAGGGCGCGGAGAAAGCTGGCTAAAGGTCAAAAATGATGAATATGGCGTTTTGCCCATGGCTGATATGCGTAAAGATGAATCCCGCAAATTGAAAAACACTGACTGTGGGTGAGATGAGCGGTCTTCCCTGTTATTCACTTTGGGGGAGGCCGCTTCACGTTTCTGAGCAAATTATAGATTGGCACAAGCTAAGCCCGATGTCCGAATGTTTCAACTCTTATCTATATGGTTAAGAAGGTAGCAGGAGCAACACCGCCAAAGGATCGGCAGAGGCATTAAGGTAGCTTAAAGCGAGTCAGAGCGTTGGAACAAGCAGCTATAGAAGCTCTCTAGAGTGGTCTGATTGGATAAACACGAAAGAAGGAGCTGCAATCGCGTAAAGCGATCACAACTCCTCTAACATAGCCTTACAATTGAAATTAACGTCTAATTTAATACGCGTCTCGCCGTTACATAGCTCTTGGACCAATAATTTGTATTTAGACTCGATACCATAACGCCATGGCTCGTGGAGCTGTGAATGATTTTATTGTTGCCAGCGTAAATAGCAACATGACTAATCGTCTTGCCGTTTGTTTTGAAAAAAACAAGATCGCCCATGCTGAGGGAGCCCTTTGGAACTTTCTCGCCTATTGTTGCTTGTGCGGTGGAAGTTCGCGGAAGGGAAACATCCAGCCCTTTAAATAGAAACTGCGTGAATGAAGAGCAGTCAAAAGCGTATGTAACGCCTGCAGGTGCACCAAACTTATATGGAGTTCCAATGTATTCTTTGCCTAAGGAAACAAGATCGATCGTTTCAGGTGTTGCTGCATGCGCTTGCTGCGCAGAAGATCCGAATGTGATTGCCGACATGATGATCGCGCTGCAAATGCCTGCTTTTGCAATTGATTTCATTAGTTTTGATTTTCTCATGCTGTCAGGATGTCCCTCCGCGTTTCGTATTATGTGTAAAAATGAATATAACACATTTACAAAACGGCAATTTTCGCTAATGAGAACGAAAAGGCTGCAATAATAGGGATTATGAGCAATTATGAGAAATAAATGAAAAAATATTAATGGAAAACGGCAAATAATGCGACTTAAGGCATATTTACGCCTCTAGCGCTTACGAGAAGGGTGTACCATTGCTCTCTTGTCATCTTTTCTGCTTGTTTTTCAGCATCTTTACATGCCATAATACGCTCTGGATTTACGGTGCCGATAACGGGTTGAATACGTGCAGGATGCTTCATCAGCCAGCCAAGCACGATCGCTTCCGGAGTTGTATCATTCTCAACGGCCAGTTGCTTAACGAGAGCGGCTGTTTGCAATTCCGCTTCTTTCGCATTCTCCGATGGTCTGCCGGAAAACCTGCCTTGAGCGAGCGGACCCCACGCTTGAATTTGAATATTTTCCGTTTGCATAAACTCCATAAGCCCCTCAGGAAAACTATCTTTTAATCCAGCTTTTTGGTTGACGTGAACGCCATGATCGACCCAGTCATGACGCAACAGGCTCATCTCTAGCTGATTCACGACAATTGGATCTGGCAATTCACGCTGCAAGAAACGGATCTGGCCAGGACTCATATTAGAAACGCCAAAGTTGCGTACCTTGCCTGCGAGCTTCAACTTTGTAAAGGCTTCAGCGATTTCGTCCGGCTCCATGAGCGGGTCTGGACGGTGAAGCAGCAGAACGTCCAAGTACTCTGTGCCAAGCCGCTCTAAAATGCCGTCTACCGAAGTCGAAATATGCTCCTTTGAGAAATTGAAGCGTCCTGGCAATACGCCATCCGCCATTTGAATGCCGACTTTGGATTGAATGACAATTTGCTCGCGCAGCTTAGGCTGCTGCTTGAGCACTTGTCCAAATACGGATTCGGCTTTGCCTCTTGTATAAATGTCCGCATGATCGTACATCGTAATGCCGATTGACAAGGCTGCTTCAACTGCAGCCTCCGCTTGAGAGATATGATTGGATGAAATCGGATCTGCGAGGTCCCAGCTTCCGCCAAGCCCCATGCAGCCTAGCACAAGTCTACTGTCTGATATTCCGCGACGAGCTAATGGCATCAATTTCATTATTTTATCAACCTCCGCAATCGTTTTATATGTAGCCTTCAATCGGATTCTATTATACCGCTCTATTTCGAAACATATAAGCACTGAAAAAAAGTTCACTAACTAACCTTGAGACACACCTGTTATATGAAATTAACCTGCTGCAAGCTATCGTTGCAAGCGCTTCTTTTTGATGCTACATTACTTAGTGATTCGTGCTGTGTTCAAAGAATGCTAGTTGAAGAAGGCTAGCATCACTACATCTTGTTTGGGAGGAATATCGATTGGCTTATATTACCTGCAATTTTTTCTCGGAAGCGCTGGGCTTAAGCACGTCTATGACCGTTATTTTGCCGCAGCAGACATCCTCGCAAATCGGAATGAATAATCGAAGCAGCAAGAAGCTGCACAAAACCTTATATTTATTGCACGGCTTATCCGACGACGATACGATTTGGTCAAGAAGAACGTCAATCGAGCGCTATGTAGCAGAGCTTGGGCTCGCCGTGGTCATGCCGAATGTGCATCAAAGCTTTTATACCGATATGGAATACGGCAATAAATATTGGACCTTTCTAACAGAAGAGCTTCCGGCTGTCGCCAGATCGTTCTTCCCTTTATCAGACGCACGCGAGGATAATTATGTTGCAGGCTTGTCGATGGGCGGCTACGGCGCTTTCAAATGGGCGCTTAGACATCCTGATCGAATCGCAGCTGCTGGCAGCTTGTCAGGCGCACTCGATATGGCAAACCACATCAAGGACCCGGCTCATATGAAGCCGTTATTCAACCTTATCTATGGAGATAAAGAGATAAAAGGCTCCAATGAGGATTTATTGCATCTAGCAGCGCAATTTCCTTCTCATTTGCCGAAGCCGGCATTATATCAGTGTTGCGGCACGGAGGATTTCTTGTACAATGATAATCTCGCATTTCGCGACGCCTGCAAGCAGGCAGATTATCCATTGACATACGTAGAAGGTCCGGGCAGTCATGAATGGGGCTATTGGGATACGCATATCCAGCATTTTTTAAAGTGGCTTCCAACCGATAACGAGTAGACAGCAGTTGTGCGGGTACGAGTGAATAGATGGAGAGAGGGAAGCTTTCAGCCGGAGAGGCTGGAAGCTTTCTTTTTTATTTATTATAGGGTTGCAAAATGTATCCGCTGCCATTATGCTTTGTATAGGATTAATGTTTATGCATATGAATAAATAAATATATTAATCCAACAACATTTTGAATACGTTATTTATTCTAATCATACAGAAGCGAGGGCGACTAATTTGGCAAACCGCGTAACCATTAACGCCGATTTGGCAGCAGGTACAATTAACCGCAACATTTATGGACATTTCTCCGAGCATTTGGGTCGTTGCATTTATGAAGGCATTTGGGTGGGCGAGGATTCCAAGATCCCGAATACGAACGGTATTCGCAATGATGTTGTTGCCGCGCTTAAGCAGCTGAAAATTCCAGTGCTGCGCTGGCCGGGCGGCTGCTTTGCCGATGAATATCATTGGAAGGACGGCATCGGTCCGCGCGAGTCGCGCAAGCGGATGATTAATACACACTGGGGCGGCGTCGTTGAAAACAACCATTTTGGCACCCATGAGTTTTTGATGCTGTGTGAAATGCTGGAGTGCGAGCCATACATCTCAGGCAATGTGGGAAGCGGCACCGTTCAGGAAATGTCTGAATGGGTGGAATACATGACGTTTGACGGCGTTTCGCCGATGGCGGAACTGCGCCGAGAGAATGGCAGAGAAAAGCCGTGGAACGTCAAATATTTTGGCGTCGGCAACGAGAACTGGGGCTGCGGCGGCAACATGCGTCCGGAGTATTATGCGGATCTGTATAGAAGATATCAAACCTACGTGCGCAACTACGGCGAGAACAAGATCCACAAAATCGCATGCGGACCAAACGTTGACGATTATCAATGGATGGAAGTTCTGATGCGTGAAGCGCATCGCATGATGGATTCGATTTCGCTCCATTATTACACGCTTCCCGGCGAGTCCTGGTCGCTAAAAGGCGCGGCGACGGGCTTCTCCGAGGATGAGTGGTACTCCACGCTGAAGAAAGCGCTATGGATGGATGAGCTGATCGAGCGTCATTCAACGATTATGGACAAGTATGACCCTAGTAAACAAATTGGTCTAATCGTAGACGAGTGGGGAACTTGGTTCGATGTAGAGCCGGGCACGAACCCAGGCTTCCTCTACCAGCAGAACACCATTCGCGATGCGCTTGTGGCAGGCATTACGCTGAACATTTTCCACGACCATTGCGACCGGGTACAAATGGCTAACATCGCGCAGGTCATCAACGTGCTGCAATCGGTTATTTTGACCGAGGGCGAGAAAATGGTTCTGACGCCAACGTATCATGTATTTGATATGTACAAGGTGCATCAGGACGCAACGCTGCTTTCGACATCGATTGACAGCCAGGATTACGCCCATAACGATCAGAAGATTCCGCAGGTATCCGTATCGTCATCGAAGGATGCGGAAGGGCGCATCCATGTCAGCTTGTGCAATCTGGACAATCAGTCCGGTGCAGACGTTGAAATTGATCTTCGCGGCTTAGCTGGCGCAGCGCTTAAGGTGTCGGGTACGGAGCTTACCGCGGCAATCAAGGATGCTCACAATACGTTCGAGCAGCCTGACGCCGTAGTGCCTACCGCTTATCAAGCCTTTACGGTAGATGGCGCAACGATCAGCGCGAAGCTATCGCCAATGTCCGTTACCGTTCTTGAACTGATTTCGGAATAAGGAACGCCTTATGATGAGCAGCAAAAATCAGTGCAAAGGCTGCCGTGACGAGTACCGTGTAACGGATGAGCAGATCGATCGTATTTTGGCGGCGCCGATGTTTCAATCGGACATCAGCGTGCCGGATGATGTGTATGAGCAGCGCTTGCGGCAATGCAGCGACTGCACGAAGTTTCAATATGGCACAACTTGCGCCGTCTGCGGCTGCTTCGTGCGAATTGCCGCCAAATACAAAGACCGTGCCTGTCCATTGCCGGGCGAAAGCCGCTGGGCAAAACATGCTTAATCAATAGTGAAGACAATAGACAGCCGCTTTCCGCTATTAGGGAGAGCGGCTTTATTGCATAAGGAACCCATTTTGTTTGCAAAATGCAGGAGCTATCCTAACAAAAAGGGTGACCAGAAGCCATTTGGCAGCTGGTCACCTTTTTTTTCTCATTATTTGTAGCTAGGAAGCCAGCTGCCATGCGCTTCGATGAGCTCGTCGCAAAGCGACACGATATCATCCATAGACAGCTCAGCTGATGTATGCGGATCGAGCAGGGCAGCGTGATAAATATGATCGCGCTTGCCTGTAATTGCAGCTTCGATGGTCAACAGCTGCGTGTTGATATTCGTACGGTTCAGCGCTGCAAGCTGCGGCGGCAGGTCGCCGACATACGTTGGCGTTACGCCATTTGCATCGACCAAGCACGGTACTTCTACGCATGCTTCCTTCGGCAAGTTCGTAATCAAGCCGGTATTCATCACATTGCCGCCGATTTTGAAAGGTTTGTTCGTTTCAATCGCTTCAAGAATGTAAGATGCATACTCATGGCTGCGGCAGTGCTCGAGATTGCGATCGTTGACGAGCGACTCGCGCATCGACTCCCAGCGCTCGATCTGGTTCACGCAGCGGCGCGGATACTCATCGAGCGGAATATTGAACCGTTCGATAAGCTCTGGATAATAGCGCTTGATGAAGTACGGATGGTATTCGGCGTTATGCTCCGATGATTCGGTAATGTAATAGCCGAATTTCAGCATCAGCTCGTAGCGCACCATATCTTTGTGCTGCTCCTTTTGCTTCTCAGCCGCACGGCGTTTAATTTCCGGATAGAGATCGACGCCATCCTTGCTTGCTTCAAGCAGCCATGCCATATGGTTGATGCCCGCAATTTTGTATTTAACGCCTGTTGGATCCAGATCCAAATGCTCGAACAGATGCGGCACGCATACTTGCACGCTGTGGCATAGGCCGACGGTTTGCACGCCGCCGTACGTATTCATCACGTTGGTGAGCACAGCCATCGGATTTGTGTAGTTCAGGAACAGCGCGTCCGGACATACCTCGTTAATATCGCGAGCGAAATCGAGCATAACGGGAATCGTGCGCAAATTGCGGAAAATGCCTCCGATCCCAACGGTATCGGCGATCGTTTGGCGCAGGCCGTATTTTTTTGGAATTTCAAAATCGATGATGGTGCACGGATCGTAGCCGCCTACTTGGATAGCGTTCACGATATATTTAGCTCCGCGAAGTGCTTCTTTACGGTCGGTATAGGCTTTAATCTGGCAAGTGGAACCGCTCGTTTGCTTGAGATTGAGCAGCATTTGCTCGGAATCATGTAGACGCTCGGCGTCAATATCGAATAAAGCGATTTCAAAACCTTGAAGCGCTGGGGTTTGCATGACGTCGCCGAGAATATTTTTGGCAAATACAGAGCTGCCTGCGCCAATAAATGTAATTTTTGACATTAGACAATAGCCTCCTAGTGGATGATTGCTGACTCCTATAGTATAAGGAGGAAAAAGGGAAATGAATATGGAAGGAACGAAGCAATATATGGAGAAATGTTGCATCATTTAGTATGATAGCTAGAGCAGTCCCGCTTGGAGGTGTGACGATGGAAACGCATCATAGTATTTCATTAAGCATTAATGCAGCTCCGCTAAAAGGAGAAATGTCCGTCTTATTTAGCGGGAAGGGGCAGCCGATCGCTGGACATTTTATCGGGCCGGCGGTTCACGATTATTATTTAATTCATATTGTGCTCGGCGGCGAAGGGCTATTCGAAACGCTAGGAAAGGCTTATTCGTGCAAGTCTGGCGATGCTTTCGTCATCTTCCCAGACATCTTGGTCAAATACGAGGCAAGCATGAGCAGCCCCTGGCAGTATATGTGGGTCGCTTTCTCGGGCGACATCGTAGAATCGTCGCTCAGCTCGATCGGCATTACGCCAGACCAAGCAGTCATTCGCGATTGCTCGCTGCCCGTCATGCAGAAAATGTTCAAAAGCATGCGCAAAAGCATGGAGAAAACGAATGCACCTGCGCTTGGTAACATGGAGTCCTCAGGCTGGCTGAGGCTGATTTTGCATGAGCTCGGCAGGCTGCAGCTAACGGAAAATACAGAGGCTGACTCTCCAGCCCCCCGCTCGTACCGCCAAATCGATCAGGCTATTCGCCTGCTTTCCTTGCAGTATGGGCAGCAGCTGTCCATTGAAAGCATCGCCCGTACGCTCGGCTACCATCGCGCACATCTAACGAGGCTATTTAAAGAGGCGACTGGCCTGCCGCCCATGCAATATTTATTGAAGGTGAGGATGAAGAAGGCTGAGGAGCTGCTGGAGGGAGAGCTTACGATCGCCCAGATCGCTGCCTCTGTCGGCTATAACGATCCTCTCTTTTTCACCAAGCAATTTCATAAATGGAGCGGGCAATCTCCTACCGACTTTCGGAAAAATCTACTGAAAGAATAGTTTAGCTCCTCTATGAAAAGTTGTACGGCTTCAGGCTGTATAACTTTTTTCTTTTGTCCAAACACGTCAAGTCCATGCTCCATATAATGTCTAGGAACAGGTAATGGAGGTGTGAAAGCCGTGATTACGATAAGCTTATGCATGATTGTCAAAAATGAAGAGCAGGTTCTAGCAAGATGCCTGGATTCCGTGAAAGAGCTGGTAGATGAAATCATTATCGTAGATACAGGGTCTACCGATCGTACGAGAGAAATTGCCGCTAACTATACGAACCGGATTTTTCATTTTGAGTGGATCGATGATTTTTCAGCTGCTAGAAACTTTTCATTTCGTCATGCTGCCGGGGACTATATTCTATGGCTGGATGCGGACGATTTGCTGCAGGAGAAGGATCAAGAGAAGTTCAAAGCGCTCAAGCTAAGCCTGGATCCGGCTGTCGACTCTGTTTGCATGGATTACTGCGTTGCGTTTGACCCTCTCGGCCAGCCAACTGTCGTTACCAAAAGAAATAGGCTGGTGAAGCGTTCCCGTCAATTTCAATGGCAAGATCCGGTGCATGAGCAGTTAGCGGTTACGGGAAAAGTCATTTTATCTGACGTTGCTGTGAGTCATGGTCGGGTGCATGAGAAGTCGGAGCGGAATTTGCGCATTTATGAAAGCAGGCTTGCGCAGGGGGTCACGCTCTCGAATCATCAGCAGCTGCAATATGCAATGGAGCTAACGGCCCATGGTTATTATGAAAAAGCAATCGAAATCTACGATACGATTATTGCCGATCCAAATCGTTATTTTGAAGATAAATTGTTAGCTTGTGATCGAACGGCTCACTGTCATCATGAGCTTGGCCATAAAGAGCAGGAGCTTCAATCGCTGTTAAAAACGTTCAACTACGACGTTCCGCGTGCCGATTATGTTTGCCGGATCGCCTACTATTTTCAGGAGAACAACGACTTTGCGAAAGCCGTTAACTGGTACCAATTGGCGCTCAAGCTGGAGAAGCCAAACGATCGTTTGCGCAGCATCAATAACATGGCCTGGACATGGTTTCCCCATCTTCAGCTCGTGAAATGCTATGGCAAGCTTGGGCAATTGGAGCAAGCCTATAAGCATAATGAAATTGCGCTTTCTTACGCGCCAAATGATTTGAACGTCTTAGAAAACAAACAAGTGCTGGAGAAGCATTTGCGCAGAAAAGGTTATTTGAAGTGAAGATGATAAAGGCTTTCAGGCAATCTGCAATCAGTTGTTTGCAGCAGTGCCAGGGGAAGCCTATTTCATTTTGTCCAGGCTAATATCGTATCTATTAGAAGCAGCCAACCATATGATAAATAATGCTAGAACAAGTTTACTAGGAGGAGAGGCAATGACTTTATCAAGAATAGGGACGAAAAAACGCGTCTGCAAGAGGATTGTTCGCAAGAGTGTCAGCAAGACCATCGTTTGCAAGAAAACCGTCAGCAAGAAGCGCGCTAGCAAACCTGCTATTACAAAGAAACGAATCTGCAAGACGATTATCTGTAAGCCAATTGTCAGAAAGAAGCGTGACAGCAAGGCAAGAATAAAACGCAACTCCGCGTTTAGAGCAGTGTCCGGTGTTGATCAAAATCTGCTTGATGATGTGACTGCAAAAGTTCAGTATCAGGTGGAAGAATTGGATCTGGGCAATGAATATAATTCGGCTAACTCGACTTTTCGCCCTAAACAAGATGGCGTATACATGCTTTTTGCAAGCGTATTTTTTCAAACCGTTACAGAGACGCAATACACGCTAGAGTTAGAGATTAGAGTCAATGGCGTGCCTCGAATTTCAGATCAAGAAGATTATACGACGACAAGCGGCATTATTGATGCAGGCGGTTTAGTAGAATTAGAAGCGCGCGATAGAGTGGAAGTATTTGCTACTGTTCTTGAAAAAAACGTGGAAATTCAAAGTGGATTAGCTACCCGTTTTGAAGGAGCTAGAATTAGATAGTGTGCGAACGAGTCAAGGGGAATCGAATAAATGAATAATGATACGCAAACGAGCGCTAGTGGCGATACTAGGGGCTCGTTTTTCTTTTCGATTAACCATCAACACTAGCAAACATACATTAACCAACACAGCTTCAAGCACAAGCACCTGTAAAAAAGCGGCAGCCATGGACTAGAAAACAAAGTCCTAGACTGCTGTTGTTTTATCGTTCCCCGTTTGATCATTAGCAAATGAATTACAACTCGTTATTTCTCCCAAAGCTCAACCAGTCGACCTTCAGGATCTTCAATCCAAATAAACTTTCCAAATTCACTAATCTCTGTTTTCTTTGCAAGAGGTACACCAATATGTTCAAGATGCTTAATCGTCTCGTTTAGATCATGTACTTGGAAATTTAACATCACTTGTTGTTCTGTTGGAAAATAACTGTCATTCTCGGGAAAGAAAGAAAAGATCGTCTCATTTCCTAATTGGGGTTTTATCACAGTCCCATTCCAATTTTCTATTTCAATCTTCAACTTTCACTGTACCATTTTTTTATAGCTTCAAGATTTTTAGTTCTCCAAAATATTCCTCCGAAACCTTTTATCATTGTATCTAACCCCTGTCTGTCATCAAATTTTTAGCTTAGATATTCGAGATTTTAATTTAAGTTCCTTTTTCAACTATACTGCCTTTAGTTCAATAGACAAATGTTTTTAGAAGAAATAATCTAGTGTACAGGAACTCAAGGAGAGCTCATTCCTCTAAATCAGTACTGTATTTCTTAAGGGGTTCTTGTATCCTTACTTTTCCCCGGTCTTAGTTAATTCTTAGCTGAAGTAGTAAGTTTTTTTGAAAAATATGTTGCCAACCACGTAAATCTATATTATATTTATGTTGCCGGCAACATAATACAGAGTATCCCCATTTTGCTGAAGTTTATGGGGAGCAGTATATATCGAAGGTGGTGAAATGTAATGAAATCACATCAAAAAGAAAAGACACTGTCGGATCTAGACGGTAGTATCGCAAGTCAGTTTCCGATAAGTTTCTCCATCTTTGCACTGGCAAGATCCCACCGAGGATTGGCTGCACATTGGATACGGGAAACAGGCCTATTTCCTGGACAAGAGATCATTCTTATGCAGCTGTGGGAACAAAATCTTCAATCTCAATATAGTCTAGGTCGAACATTGAGGTTGGATCATTCGACAATTGCAAAATCGGTTCGTCGTTTGGAAGATGCTGGTCTGGTAACCCGTACCCGTTCTTCGGAAGATGGCAGAGTGACCCTCGTTTCACTGACCGATGAAGGAAAAGCATTGGAAGAGAAGGTTCGGAAAGCTTGGAATAAACTTGAAATGGTTACAACTGAAGAATTGTCCGAACACGAAAAAAAGGTTTTACAGAGCCTATCGGTGAAAATTGCTTCTAAGCTGGATTCAATTCTAGATGATACTATAAAAGGGGAATGAGAAATATGAGTGAAAAGACAATGAAAGCTATTCAAGTTCACCAATACGGGGAGCCGGAAGTGTTGAAGTTAGAAGAGATCCCTGTACCGGAGCCTCGTAAAGGCGAAGTATTGGTGAAAATCGTCGTAGCGGCAGCTATTCCTCTTGATTGGAAAATCCGGAACGGTTGGCTTCGAAATGTTTTTATTAAAGAACTACCTTACACACCCGGTACCTCTGTATCCGGAATTGTAGCCTCCGTCGGTGAAGGAGTAACGCGCTTCCAACAAGGTGACCAAGTATTTGGGAATGTAAATGGCGGATATGCGGAATACGGGATTGCACGGGAAACAGATCTAGTGATGATGCCTGAAAACCTAAGCTTCGAGAATGCCGCCACAATAAAAGGAGGAGCAGAATCGGCCTGGAAGGCACTGTTTACAGAAGGGGAACTGGAAGAAGGACAAACCGTGCTTATTCATGCAGCCGCTGGGGGCGTAGGACAGTTTGCAGTACAACTGGCCAAATGGAAAGGTGCAACGGTCATTGGCACGGCTTCAACCTCCAATCTGGCATATGTAAAAGCTTTGGGTGCCGATCAAGTTATTGATTATACAACAACAAAATTTGAAGATATGGCTTCCGATATTGACTTGGTTGTTGAAGCTGTAGGTGGTGATACGGAAGACCGTTCTTGGGTTGTTCTAAAACGAGGCGGAAAGCTGGTTTCTCTAACACAGCTCCCCAACGCACAAAAAGCTGAGCAATATGGCATAACGGCTAAATTTAATTCTAAATTTCCAACAAATGAGGATCTCTCAGTCATTGCAAATTTAATCGCTGACGGTACATTAAGAGCAGAGATTGACTCCGTTTTTTCATTGAGTGAAGCAAAAAAGGCGCATGAAAAAAGTGAAGCCAGACACGGGCGCGGCAGAATACTTTTAAACGTTAATCCTCTCTGAGACCCAGAGATATTTCATTTTTTTAATATATAACAAGAAATGCGGCCGATTCTGGGATCAGCTGCATTTTTTATTTCTTACTTATTAAACTGTCAGTTAGTTTAATGACGCATCGGTAGTCTAATACTTTATTTTCTTTCAACACCACCAGCGCAGCCACCAGCACCACCACTAGCACAGCCACCAGTAAATCCGCCAGTATCACCTCTAGCACAACCACTACTAAATCCACCGATGAAAATCACACGAAGGAAAGATTAACGGGAAAAACTCCCGTTATTTCAAGCAAATTCGTTCGAAAAACTGTATTAGAGGGAATTTCTCCAGCTAATTTTCTGTTTTCTATTGAATGTGAGTGAAATTCCTGATTTTAACAGGAGGTTTTCCAGTTAATTGATTTATTCGCTGTGATATTAAAAAATTAGAGGGACATTTTCCTGTTAATTCTGTTCTGCTGCGAGGGGGAGGGGAAGACGTTATACGACTCCCTCCCAATACGCAAAACGAGCCTTATTAGCTGAACTGTGACCTGCAAGAGGGGCACTTTTTTCAAAGTGTCCTTCTAACCGGGTTACAGGTCAAGCGATTCTAAAGGCTCGTTTTCATTATGTTCAATAAGCTACAGCACCATCTAATGCTGCGCTATTTCCTTCACCGACCTGCGGATCAACAAATCTGCCGGCAAAACGATTTTTTTCCACGGCAGCGCGGTTTCGCGTTCTTGAATGCGCTCGACGAGCATTTGCATGCCCATGTAGCCGAATTGGTAAGCCTGCTGGGCGGCAACGGTCAAAAAGGGCTCGACCTCCGAATAAGGTCCAAGATCGTCGAAGCAAACGATCGACATATCCTCCGGCACACGCAATCCCCGGTCGCGCAGCAGCCTTAATATTTCGACGGCAAGCACGTTGTTGCCCGCTACGATAGCGGTAGGAGCAGGTTCCAGCTGGTCCAGCCACTGGCCCATTTCTGTTAAATCGCTCAATGGCCCGAAGCTCGTTTCGAATACATATCGTTCGTCATACGCCAAATCATTGAGCTTCAGACCATCCTGATAGCCCTGCAGCCGCAGGCGCGCGCTTGAGATAGAAGGAGAGCCATTCACCATTGCAATCGTCCGATGTCCCAGCGAGGCAAGATGCTCCACGAGCCGTCTCGCGCCGTCCTTGCTGTCCCCAAGCACAATGTCGCAATCGATGCCGGGCACTTCGCGGTCAAGCAGCACGAACGGTACTTTATGCTTGCGCAGCGATTCCAGATGAGGCAGCGAAGGATCGCCGGCAGGCGCAACCAGAACGCCATCGACGCGCGTTGTCAAAATTGTCGTTACATAATCGGATTCCTTCTCTAAGCTTTCATCGCTGTTGCCGAACAGCAGGCGGTAGCCGGAGCGCTTCGCAGCATCCTCGGCTCCGCGAGCGAGCGTCGTATAGAACGGGTTCATAATATCGGTAATGAGCAGAAAGAGCAGCTTCGTCTGCTGGAGCACGAGGCTGCGCGCCGTTTGATTGGGCACATAACCAAGCTCCTCCATGACGCGTTTCACCTTTACTCTTGTTTTCTCGCTTATTTTGCCAGTGTTATTGATAACTCTGGAGACGGTCATAGCGGATACGCTAGCCTTGGCCGCTACATCATAAATCGTTACCATAATTTTGTCCCCTTATCGCTAAATCATAGTTTCTATCATACAGAAAAGTAGTCATTGACAGCAACCTTTTTTATTGTTATTTTGGGGTTATCGGTAACATTATTATAACCTAATGGAGGTTTTATTCATGACGGACACAAACTTGCGTTTCCAAAGCGGATTTCCAAAAATCGGCATTCGTCCTACCATTGACGGCAGACGGAAAGGGGTTCGCGAATCATTAGAGGAGCAAACGATGAACATGGCAATCGCGACTGCGAAGCTGTTATCAGAGCATTTGCGCTACCCGAACGGCGAGCCTGTTGAATGTGTCATTGCGGACAGCTGTATTGGCGGCGTGTCTGAAGCGGCGGCATGCGCCGATAAATTTGCCAAATCCGGTGTAGGGGTATCGATAACGGTTACGCCTTGCTGGTGCTACGGTACGGAAACGATGGATATGGACCCTTCCATTCCGAAAGCGGTATGGGGCTTCAATGGGACAGAGCGTCCAGGCGCAGTATACTTGGCGGCGGTATTGTCCGGCTATGCGCAAAAAGGGCTTCCGGCGTTCGGCATTTACGGCGAGCATGTACAGGATGCAGGCGACACTTCCATTCCGTTTGACGTGAAAGACAAGCTGCTCGGTTTTGCCAAAGCGGCACTTGCTGTAGCGTATATGCGCGGCAAATCATATTTATCCATGGGCTCGGTTTCGATGGGCATCGCAGGATCAATCGTGAACGATGCGTTTTTCCAAGAGTATCTTGGCATGCGTACCGAATATATTGACATGACTGAATTTGTACGCCGCATGGAAGAAAATATTTATGATGGCGTGGAATTCGAGAAAGCGCTTACGTGGGTGAAGGAAAACTGTATTGAAGGCAAGGACAACAATCCATCCCATCTTCAAACCTCAAGAGAGCAGAAGGATGCAGACTGGGAAACCGTTGTCAAAATGACGCAAATTGCCCGTGACCTCATGGTCGGCAATCCAAGGCTTGCAGAGCTTGGCTTCGGCGAGGAGGCAGGCGGCCACAATGCGATCGTTGCCGGCTTCCAAGGCCAGCGGCAGTGGACGGACCATTTTTCAAACGGCGATTTCATGGAAACGCTGCTAAATTCCTCGTACGACTGGAACGGAATCCGGGCCCCTTATATGGTGGCAACGGAAAATGACAGCTTGAACGGCGTGGCGATGCTGTTTGGCAACCTGCTTACGAATACTGCTCAAATTTTCGCGGATGTTCGTACGTACTGGAGCCCTGAATCGGTTGAGCGCGTAACTGGACATAAGCTCGAGGGAGCGGCAGCGAACGGTCTCCTTCACTTGATTAACTCGGGCTCGGCAACGATGGATGGTACTGGCGAACAGACAAGAGACGGCCAACCGGCTATGAAGCCTTTCTGGGAAATTTCCGAGGACGAGGCGCAAAAATGTTTAAACGCTACATCATGGCGCCCAGCTTCCGTAGAATATTTCCGCGGCGGCGGCTACTCTTCTGATTACTTAACACGCGGCGGCATGCCGATGACGATGTCTCGGATCAACTTGGTTAAAGGCATCGGTCCTGTGCTCCAAATTGCGGAAGGCTATTCGGTCGATTTGCCGGAGGATGTGCATAACACGCTGGACAACCGTACAGATCCAACTTGGCCTACGACTTGGTTTGCTCCAATCATTACGGGAGAGGGCGCTTTCCACTCCGTATATGAGGTAATGGACAATTGGGGTGCGAATCACGGCTCGATCAGCTACGGGCATATCGGCGCTGATTTAATTACGCTTGCCTCGATGCTGCGGATTCCAGTTAATATGCATAATGTTCCAGAGGAACGCATTTTCCGTCCTAGAGCATGGGGCTTGTTCGGAACAGCCAATGCGGAGAGCGCAGATTACCGTGCTTGTCAAAATTTCGGGCCTATTTATAAATAAATTGGAGGTTTTACAATGAGCAGCACAGATATTCGCAATGAGCTATGCAAATATGCGCGCAAGACGGTAACGAACAAGCTGGTCGTAGGACCAGGCGGCAACATCAGCGCTAAATTCGAGGGTAAAATGTACCTTTCGCCAAGCGGCTTCGCCCTTGATGAAGTAGAACCGCATCAATGGGTCGAGGTGGATATCGAGACGGGAGAAATTACGGACATCGGTCTGCGTCCGTCCTCAGAGGTGCTCATGCATCTTTATGCGTATCGCGCAAACCCAGATATCGGGGCAATCGTTCATACGCATCCGCCATATTGCATTGCTTTTACATTAGTTGAGCAGGAGCTGCCGATCATGTTCCCGGACCAAGCGGCGCTCGTCGGCAAAACCGTTTACGTACCGTATGTTCTTCCAACGACGGATAAGCTCGCTGACGCTTATGTGGCGAAAGTGAATGAAGCAAGCTCCGTATTGCTCGGCAATCACGGACTGGTGACATCGGGACGCAATTTGCGCGAAGCCTACTATCGTACCGAAGTTGTGGAGGAAAGCACAAAAATTTATTTGATTGCCAAAGCGATCCGCGAGCCGAAGGTGCTTACGAAGGAAGAGTTTGAAGAGATCGCATCGCTTGAGAGCGAAGCGTACCGCATCGAATTGCTGCAAAAGATGAAGTAAGCGGCTGGCGCCATCATGGCGCTGGCTTTTACGTAAAGGAGGCTCTAAAGCATGACGAAGCTTGCGACCGTGCTCGCCTTTGATTTAGGCGCAAGCAGCGGCAGGGCGTTAATCGGCGAGCTGCTGCCTGATGAGGCAAGCGGGCATATGAAGCTGAAGGTGACGGAAATTCATCGTTTTCCGAATCAGCCGATCGCCGTTGGCGGCCATTTGCACTGGGATATATTGCGCCTCTTGCAGGAGCTGAAGATTGCTATTCGCAAAGCCTTCCAAGAAGGCTATGCGCCGCAAACGTTCGGCATTGACACATGGGGCGTCGATTTTGGCTTATTGGATGCCAATGGGGAGCTTCTCGGCAACCCTTACCATTACCGCGATCCGCAAACAGAGGGAGTCATTGAAGAGCTGAATGAGCTGATAGGCAAAGACCGCATGTATGAGCAAGGCGGCTTGCAGTTTATGCCCTTCAATACGATCAACCAGCTGTATGCGATGAAAAAGGCTGCGTCGCCCAAGCTTGCGGCGGCGAGCACGTTGCTGCTCACGCCGGATTTGCTTGCTTATTTTCTGACTGGCGAGAAAGTATGCGAGTTTACGATGGCGACTACGACACAGCTCTATCAGCCAAAGGAGCAGCAGTGGAACAGGGAGCTTATAGGTGAGCTCGGCATTCCGAGCCATCTATTTATAGAGCCGATCCATCCAGGTACGAAGGTGGGGATGTTAACGCCAGATGTTTGCGCTGAGCTTGATGTCCCGCCGATTATGGCAGTAGCGGTTGGCACGCATGATACGGAATCAGCAGTAGCAGCCGTTCCAGCTGCTGGCGAAGAAGCATTTGCTTACCTCGTCTGCGGTACTTGGTCGCTGCTAGGCACGGAGCTTCCAGGACCGCTCGTTACGCCAGAGGCACAAGCGCTCGATTTCTCTAACGAAGGCGGAGTCGGGGGAACGTATCAGCTGCTCAAAAATATTATGGGCTTGTGGATATTGCAGGAATGCAAGCGGGAATGGGAGGAGCAGGGCAACGATTGGTCGTTTGCTGACATCGTTGTGCAAGCGGAGCGCGCCGAGCCGTTCCGCAGCTTTATTCATCCCGACGATCCGTCCTTCTATGCGCCGTCCGGCATGATTAGCCGCATTCAAGCCTATTGCCGCCAAACGTCGCAGCCTGTTCCACAGACGGTAGGCGAAATCGCAAGATGTATACTAGAAAGCCTTGCGCTCAGATACCGTCAGGCGTTAGCACAGATGGAAGCTTTGACGGAGCAGTCGTTCAGCGGCTTGCATATGGTTGGCGGCGGCATTCAAAATGAGCTGCTGTGCAGGCTAACGGCAAATGCGATTGGCCGTCCTGTGTGGACGGGGCCAGTGGAAGCGAGTGCGATTGGCAACATGCTCATGCAGCTTGTAGCGCTGGGCGAATGCGCCAATTTGCAGGACGCGCGCCAGCTTGTCGCAGCGTCATTTCCTATCGATGAATATGCCCCTGAGCAAACGATGGAATGGAATACGGCGTTTGAGTCGTTTGAGCGGTTAACCGAGGTAACGAAATAGCGATTATTTATTACGATAGAATATAGAAAGGACGGGGCAAGCATGCTGATTGGCATTTCGAAATTGATTTCCCCTGAGCTGCTTAAGGTGCTCAGTGAAATGGGTCATAGCGACGAAATCGTCCTCGCAGACGGCAACTTTCCGGGTGCGAGCCATGCACAGCGCCTTATCCGCGCCGATGGGCATAATGTGCCTGAGCTGCTTGACGCGATTTTGCGTCTGCTCCCGCTCGACCAATACGTCGAGAAGCCAGCTGCGCTTATGCAGGTTGTTGCCGGAGATACGGTGGAAACGCCGATTTGGGAGCAATATCGTTCAATCATCGAGCAGCGGACGGGTCTTTCGGAGCCTTTCGAGCAGGTGGAGCGCTTTGCGTTCTACGAGCGGGCAAAGAAGGCTTACGCCGTTATTGCTACAGGTGAAAGTGCGCTGTACGCCAATCTTATTTTGAAGAAGGGCGTTATTGCGGATAGTTAGATAATAAGGAAACTGATGATGATAAAGACTGCTTCGCGGATGAAACCGGGGCAGTCTTTTTCCACATATGTAACATATTGGTGTTCGTTTGCGTTATAAGAGACATATACTTGTTATCGTTGACTAATAGGAGGTATTTGCTCTGAAAAAAAAGAGATTGTATCCAGTACTCATTTTTGTTGCATTACTCATTATCCTTAAAGACCATACGGGGACATCACTAGGCGATCGCATGTTAAACACATTTGGTTTATCTCCATGGACATACATTGATCATACCGGTTTTTATCTCCCAGGGATCATTGGCATTACTCTGTTTTTCGTCGCTGTAATTTTAACGCGCAGAGCCTATCGTTCTAAAGGTAAAGAATTCCGTAATCAAATGATTATCGGCTGCATCTTGCTCGTATGGTTGTTCCCGTTTGCTTCGGAGAAAAGCCTCTTTCTACTTCTATATCATACATCCTCGGTAGAGAAGATGGATTATTCTTTAAAAGATAATAAGTGTACATTCACCGGGGAAGAGAATGTTGTATTAGCGAGTTGCTCGGTTACCGTATATAATTACGGCAAAGCGGAAAGCGTGTCTATAAGACCTCTGATCAACGAACCACCTGCTGAAGTAGTTTTTGATGCTAAAGTCATTTCTATCTCTCCCCACAAAACGGTTAATTTGAGGACTGAATTTGTTGGCACGCAAAAAAATGGCAGCGGCTTTTCAGGATATAGTGAAAAAGTGGAATTTGAACTAACGACTCCAGTTAAGAAAGCGGCTTATGATGCTATGAAAATGCGCGAAATCGCTTGGAAGTCTTTATTGGAGGAACAGAAAGATACGGTTATTGAGAATTGGTATTATGCTGAAGTCACGCCGTCTAAGTGGGAATATATACCTTCCAATCGAGATGGAAAAACAAAGAATGACAACCAAATCGTTCGGGTTATTTTCAAAACAAAACTAGATCCATTACTTGGACCAATCGGCATTTATATCGATGCAGAAACCGAAACGGTCGTAGGCTACGATTATAGGGACTAGAGATCAGGACTTCAACATTTGAAGTCCCTTTGTTTGTCTATGATTCAACAAACTATTATTCGACAGAGCCTATCTTCAAATAATCCTCGCGCAAAATCCCGTAATAAACGACGTCCTCGTACTGATCCCATTTGTGAAAATGCTGCCGGAAGGTGCCTTATTGGAAGTTACAAGCGTTTTAAGCAGATTTATTTGGATCGTTCAGCGAAGGCTGATTGGACGAATTCAGCAATACTTTAGGGAATAACAAATATGCTGGGGCAGCCCTTAGGTGCTTTCACCTAAAAGAGCTGCCCCAGCTTATATTTATGATAACTATCGATTATTTTTTGAAAAAGCCGCTAAAGATTTCTGCTGTCTTCTCCTGGTCCGGAGAAATGGAGAATAGGACAAAATTCCCGTTGCTTATTATTTGGTAGTTTAGCGCTTGCTCGTACTGGTCAGGCAAATACGGTTCGAACGCTTTTTGTATCGCTTCAGCTCGCTTCTCGAATGCTGCCTCGATATCTGCATAGTCTTTTTCCGATTTGAGGTGGACGACGGAGAATTCACCAGCTTGAATCATCATCTTAGGCTGATAGAAAATGCCGTCAACCAGCTGAGCTTCCATGTCTATGCCATAGACGTCCTTCACTTGATCGTCCTCAACAGCCGTTAGCGGTCCGAGTCCGGCATCTGCTGTTATTTTGGCTGCAATGTCGGCAACGGTAACCTCACCGAACGGATTTTCCGGATCTGGCTTCGTTGTTGGCTTAGGTGTAGGCGATGGCGTCGCCATTGTAATGGTGGAAGGCGTTGGCGTTGCCGAAGGCTTCACACTTGGTTTCTGTGTTGGAATAACTGCGCCTGGCTGTTTAGTTGGCTTCTCTGTCGGTGCCGGCTTTGGTGTTGAAGCTGGCTTCTTGGTCGGCATAGCCACTTCTGTTTTTTTCGATTCCGAGTCCTTGATCGGTCTTTTTGTCGCCGCAGGCTTCTCGGTTGAAGCATCCTTCGTGGGTGCTAATGTGCTTGCCGGTTTCTCGGTTGAAGCGTCCTCCGCAGGAGCTGCAGTAGCCGCCGGCTCTTCCGTTTCAGTTGGCGTTATCGTCGCAGCCGGCTCTTTTGTCGCTGCTGACTCATCCGCCGGATCTGTCGCTGTAAGCTCATCGGCTGCGCTCGTCGTATTGGTTTGGTTAACGCTATTTTTCTCTTCATTGGCACCATTGCTGCAGCCAGCTGCCATGAAGGTAATCATGATCGCAAATATCGCCACGGAATTTTTAATCGGAAACATCTAGTTAGCCCCTTTAATCATCGTTGTATATTAGACGTTAGTTTAGTTTGGAAAGTTGCTAGATTCATATTCTTATGGTTCTTGCCAAGGATGAGAACGAATCAAATGGGTAAACAGCGTACAAAGAATTAACAGATTTATTCCGTAATCAACGTGATTAAGTTGTACGTTGAGAAATCATCGAGACGACCGATAATCATCAGTTCTGGGTTGAAGGTAAAGGGTGGCTGTTTCAAGATGAGCAAATTTAAACAAACTAATAACCACATTAGTAGAATTACCAATATTCTCAATAAATACATTGTTTTATTAAGGAGAGGATTGGGATAGAACAACCTACATTAATTCCAGGAGATTTCGAACCCGTTTAAATATACGGGAGAGATGCACGACGATGAAACGGGACTTTACTTTTTGAAATCTCGATACTATGATCCAGTTTCGGGCCGCTTCATTAGTAAGGATACATTCGAAGGAATAATAACGAATCCGATGTCATTAAATCCGTACACATATGCTTACAATAACCCTGTAATGTATATTGATCCATCAGGGCATATGGCATTATGGCAAATTGATAATTTGCTGAGTGTGATTGCACAATCCGGCGTTGATGCGGTACTGGATATCCTGCAGACACCAAATGCGTTGTACCAGCTGATACGCGGCATAGTAAGCGGAGATGTAAACTTCGGAGACTTGGCATACGCTGTCGGATCGTCATTGGTTAGTCCATTCGAATATTTGGCACGGAATTCGAAGGAAGTGTTTTCTGGCAAACCTAGTGATGCTGGGGTCTTCGAATATGGCAAACAGCTAGGGAATGTGCTTCAGATGATAATGGGAAGCAGCGCTGCGATCAAGATTCTGACGAAGGCGCTCCCTAAGCTCGGCCAAGCTTTGAGTAAATTTCATAATAAAGAGAAGGGTAAAGAGACGGCAGCTTGTAATTGCTTTACATCAGGGACCAAAGTGCTAACAGACGAAGGGGAGAAAAATATCGAAGACATTGAAGTCGGAGATAAGGTTCTTTCCAAGAATGAAGAGACTGGCGAGCAGGCTTACAAGGAAGTCACGCATTTGTATCGAAATGATAAAAAGATCACCTATAAACTTACAGTAGGAGATCAAATTATTGAAACAACCGATAATCATCCGTTTTGGGTTGAAGGTAAGGGTTGGGTACTAGCGGCAGACTTGCAGGTGGGGGATAAACTACAGCAGAGCAATGGAAATACCTTGACGATTGATAAAATTAACATTATTAAACACGATGAGAAAGTTAAGGTTTACAATTTTACTGTTGCTGATTTCCATACCTACTTTGTAAGTGACTTGGGAATTTGGGTTCATAATATTGACTGCTTGGATAGCAAGTATTACCTCAACCAAGCGCTGAAACAACAAAATTTATCAAGTGTACCTGCAGCTGCAGGGAAATGGAAGCAAAAGTGGTCTCAAGATGGGTATGATTTTGAAGCTAGGGTTCATGCGGCAGACCCTAGTTACGGGAAAACCGGGAATATTTATAGGGTTGCACGAAGGCAACAGGGGACTGATGCAAATGATCAAGGTTATGGATGGGAATATATTGACCAAAACGGAGTATGGCATCATACTAATACATTAAAACCATCGAGTCCTAACTATAATGCACAAGCAGCGGCTGATACACATATTCAACTACCTTAAAGGACGTGAATTCTATGAGTGAAAATGGAATTTCATTAATAATTGACAAAATAAATAATCATATTCGAAAAGAACTGTGGTTCGATTTTGAAATAATTGAATATGGACAAAATGAACTTTTAGTTGGTGGGGGGAAAAGTTTATCGTACCCTCATGAATTAGAAATTCACTTTAAGGATGTGTTTTTCGTTTCAGCACCCGTAGAATGGCGTACGGATACATCGAATAATGTATTATTTATTCTTGAAGGAGAGGAAGTATACAAAGTAAATAGAAAATTTCAAGTTGAACAGGGTTATCATATTTTTAAGTTTGTTCCTGAGGATTATCCGGAAGATTTTGGTTGTTTAGTTGGTGCAAGAAGTTTGGAGGTTAAGTTTCTAGAGCTGACAAAATAATATTTGCTTGAATGACCTTGAGGCGGCAAATTCTCAAGGTCTTTCTTTTACTCCACCAGTGCCGATAGAATAGGGCGGCACGGCCTGAAAGAACTTAACCCTCATCACCCCCGTATGATATTCCTCTAACATGCCTGTGTGCAAGCGTCAAGCGCACCCGCAAGTCAAGGCAAACACGGTCATTTAAAGCAAATGTTCGCCATTTGGCCATCTCTGGCAGCAGGATACAGAGCTCGTAATGCGAATAAATAGCGTATGGAAAAACAAACGAACATTCATCCCCTTACCATAGAAGAACTATATAAGATGAACTAAATATTGGAAAACTATGGTAAGGATTTGGCTTATGCATGTCGAAGAGACAGGCAGGAAATCAGAATGGAAAACACAGTTGCATTTCACCTGAATCCGTGATATAAATATCTGATTTTCATAGATTGAAAGAGTATTATAGAGTAAAATAGAGATAACAGCTCGTTTGTTGCTGTTTTCAAAATACACCTATGAGGTGAACTCCAATGAAGGCTAAATTTACACTGGAATCTTCCAATGATTATCTTACTTCGCGTGCCGGGC
>NZ_JBXBBJ010000015.1:0-142705 GCF_057221575.1 Paenibacillus sp. Y660
GGGATGATGTACGCTAAAATCTAGCAGGACCAATCACTTCATCATTTTCACTTACATATTTGGAAGTGGTCCCCTATGACATCGTGTATTAACACTCATTACTAGGGGCTTTCGAAATTCAGGTTAATATCATCCGTCTGAGGAACATACCAACCGTTTGCATGACGTTGATCTTGATCTCTCATGATAGAAGCCACTCCGGTCGAAGCATGAGCAAGTCCTAACGCATGACCGATTTCATAAATATAGACTGCTTTTCTTTGATGACAATTCCTTCTCATAAAATTTAACGCTCTCCTGTTGCTTACGCCGGTGCGCCGTCTTCTAAGCGAGGCCCTATTGTATTTTCGCCCAATAGAAGTCATTAATCCTAGTCATTCGCATGCAGGAATATATACCTAGTTAATTATTGATATAAAGAAAGGCTTAACGCTTGATTCGTCATGCATGTCATGTTTATGTTCGATATTCCATGTGCAAATAGCTAAGCATGTTAATGAATAGAAAAGGAACCGTTTAAGCAAAAAAAATAATAATTTTATAGAATTGATTTGTTTATTGATAATTAGTGATAGTTCATTGAAAAGATTGATTGTGAAGACACTATAATAAAACGAAAGCTGCATAAAATAATTTAAAATAGTTTGTTTATGTAATATTATTACATAAACAAACTGAATTATTAATAGGATTAATTCCACATAAATACTTGACATAATGTAAATTTAACATTAATATATGGAGAAAATAAGGAACGTTAACCAAATATAAGTAAATAAATGTCTATATGACTACTGCTTTAGTAGTAGATATTTCTTTATATCGTTCCGAAGACATGGTTCTATTCGCGTGTAATTATCTGAATATTAAGAGAATTGAGACTTTAGCATGATTGCGCTGTTAGGAGGATTTATTTGAACGAAGAGCTGCTGAAAATCGAACATTTAACGACCTCTTTTCGAATCTCGGATCATTATTATGCAGCGGTGGATGATGTCACGCTATCGGTGAGAGAAAATGAGGTGCTGGCGATAGTCGGCGAATCCGGCTCCGGCAAGAGTGCGCTAGCCTACTCGATCATGGGGCTGCATACGAGAGCGAGAATTGAAGGGAATATTATTTACAACGGGCACAATATTGCGCAGTTGTCTCCCTCCAAGCTAAACAAGCTAAGGGGAAAAGATATGGGCATGATCTTCCAAGATCCCTTGTCGGCATTAAATCCGCTCATGATTATTGGCTCCCAGATTGAAGAGATCATTCTCCTTCATCAGCCTAGGCTTTCGAAGAAGGAGAGGGCAAACAGAGCAATCGAGCTTTTGGCGAAAGTAGGTATTCCCCGCCCCGAGCATACCTACGGGCGATACCCCCATGAATTATCCGGCGGAATGAGGCAGCGGGTAATTATTGCGATCGCGATCGCGAATGATCCCAAGCTGCTGATTGCCGATGAACCGACTACCGCACTTGATGTGACGATTCAACTGCAAATTCTCGAACTGCTCCGAAAGCTAAAGGAGGATAGCAAGGCTGGAATCGTCTTAATTACGCATGACCTCGGTGTTGTTGCCGAAATGGCTGATCGCGTAGCGGTCATTTATGCCGGCCAAATTGTCGAGATCGCCGATATTTATACGTTAATCTCAAATGCCCAGCACCCCTACACAAGATCGCTGCTGCAATCCATACCGACTGTGAATGAAGCAAAATCCAAGCTCCATGTCATACAGGGAATCGTACCGTCTCTGCAAAATCTCCCGCGTCAGGGCTGCCGCTTTCGGTCAAGGATTCCTTGGATTGATGAATCTGCGCATGAAGAGAACCCGATTATGCATGAGATTTCACCGGGGCATCTGGTCAGATGCAGCTGCTACAAGCACTTTCACTTCCCTGATTCGAAGGAGGGGGATCGTCATCATGTCATTTCTTGAGGTAAGTGATCTGAAGGTGCACTTTCCAAATCGCGGCGGCCTTTTCAGCAAAAAAGGTCAACCGGTCAAAGCGGTAGACGGTATACACTTCTCCATGGAGCAGGGACAAACTTATGGGCTCGTAGGCGAATCCGGCTCCGGCAAGACAACGACAGGCCGAGCGATTATAGGTCTAAATTCAGTAACATCGGGCAGAATTCTCTTTGAAGGACGACAGCTTGCTGCAGATGGCGTGCAGAGACATTCCGCATTCCGCAGAGATATTCAAATGATCTTCCAAGACCCTTATTCCTCTTTAAATCCGAAGAAGCGCGTACTGGACATTATTTCCGAGCCATTGCGAAACTTCGAGAAGCTGTCGGCAAGTGAGGAGAAACGCCGCGTCCAGCAGCTATTGGAGCAGGTAGGCTTAAGCCCGGAATCGATTTATAAATATCCGCATGAATTTTCGGGAGGCCAGCGGCAGCGGATCGGCATTGCGAGAGCAATTGCGCTCAAGCCGAAGCTGATTATCGCTGATGAGCCGGTGTCGGCACTCGATGTGTCGGTGCAAGCGCAGGTGCTGAATTTTATGCAGGATATCCAGAAGGAATTGAATCTTACTTATTTATTGATCAGTCATGATCTTGGCATTATTCGGCATATGTGCGATCAGATTGGCATTATGTATAAGGGCCGTTACGTAGAGCAAGGAACGACAGCGGATATTTTCGATGACCCGCAGCATATTTATACGAAGCGCCTTATCTCTGCCATACCTGATATTGATCCGAATAAACGTGAGGAAAAGAATAGGTTCCGAGCAGCGGTAAAGACGGAATATGAACAAGCCTATGGCAATTATTTTGACGAGGATGGCTTAGCTTATCCATTGAAACGAATATCAGAGACACATTTCGTGGCTTTGCCTGAGAGAGGTTGAGGACGATGTGGAGGACAATTGCGCGAAGAATGGTCATTATGGTTCCTCAAATTTTTTTATTGAGTATTCTTGTATTTCTAATGGCTAAAGCCATGCCGGGAGATGCGTTGACAGGCATGATCGGTCCAGATGTAGATCCGGCGGCGCTGGATGCGCTGCGTGAGAGGCTAGGTCTCAACAACCCTTGGTATGTGCAATATTGGGACTGGATTACGAAGGCTTTTCAAGGCGATTTCGGGCAATCGTTTCGCTTTAAAATGCCGGTTTCCGATCTGATCGGTCAGCGGATGATGAATACCATTTGGTTATCCTTAGTGACGTTAATCCTTACCTATTTAATTGCGATTCCACTCGGCATCACTAGCGGACGCTATAACGATACATGGGCGGATCGAATGATTACAGGCTATACATACTTAGGCTTTGCAGCACCGTTATTTATATTTGGCTTGCTGATGCTATGGGTGTTCGGCTTTCATTTTGGCTGGTTTCCGACAGGAGGAAGCATCGAACCTGGAGTGGAGCCAGGAACGCTTGAATACGTTATGAGCAAATTTTATCACTTGCTGCTGCCGGCCTTGTCCATGGCATTAATTACGACGGTAACAAGCGTTCAATTGCTGCGCAGCGAGATTATCGATACGAAGCAGAAGGATTTCATCATAACGGCAAGAGCAAAGGGCGCCTCGGAATCGCGCGTGTATAATCGTCATATTTTACGGAATTCGTTATTGCCGATCGCAGCGTTCTTTGGCTATGAAATTACAGGGCTTATCGGAGGTACGGTGTTCATTGAAAGTATCTTCAGTTATCCCGGAATGGGCGAGCTGTTCCTCAGCTCGATCTCCCTGCGTGATTTCAGCGTCGTTACGACCTTGGTTCTCTTGTACGGAGTGGCATCCATTCTCGGAGCATTAATTTCCGACATCATTTTAAGCATAGTTGATCCTCGTATTCGAATTAAATAAGAACCCGATACCTTGAGGTGAATGAAATGAGAAAGGCAACCGCCCCAATAAGCACGCACAAGCAACTGGACAAAAGTCCTTCAGGCTGGAGCATCATCTGGCGGGAAATCGTTCGAGATAGGCTGGCCTTCGTGTCATTAATCTTCTTAAGCCTAGTGATCTTGTCCGTCTATGGGATATCACTTGTTCTGGACCAAGAGCAAATCGTAACGGTAGATTTATTCGCGCTTAAGCAGCCGCCATCGGCTGAATACTGGCTGGGCACCGATTATGGCGGACGCGATGTTTTTGGGCAATTGATTATCGGAACACGGAACTCTTTATCAATCGGTATTATCGTTACTTTGCTCACTGGGATTATTGGCGTTTTAGTAGGACTCATCTCCGGTTATTTCGGGGGAACGGTGGACAATGTCTTTATGCGATTCGTTGATTTCTTTATGATTTTGCCGACTTTGATGATCGTTATTGCCTTTGTCACAGCCGTTCCTAAATATAGCATTGTTTCCTTTTCGCTCATTATGACCGCTTTTCTATGGATGGGGATTGCAAGGCTGATTCGCTCCAAAGCGCTGCAGGAGAAGGAGCTCGATTATGTGCAAGCATCCAAGACGTTAGGCTCTTCTAATCTGAAAATCATGCTGTCGCAAGTGCTGCCAAATTTAAGCTCTCTTATTATCGTTACGATGACTTTGAATTTGGCGGCAAATATCGGCTTGGAATCCGGCCTTTCCTTCTTAGGGTTCGGTTTTCCAGAGAGCACGCCTAGTCTAGGCACTCTAGTCAGCTATGCTAGGGACCCGCAAACGCTAGAGTCTAGATGGTGGATCTGGTTACCTGCATCGTTACTGATCCTGGTATTGATGTTGAGTATAAATAATGTCGGTCAAGCGTTAAAGCGTGCGACGGATGCAAGACAAAGAAAAGGATAATAGAGGAGGAAATTTATGGTTAAGAGGAAGTCTGTTTTTGCAAGGTCGCTAATCCTTCCGCTAATGCTGGCGCTGCTCGTCTTTCTAGCGGCATGTACATCCGGCAATGGGAACAAGGCGGGGAATCCGTCTCCGACGGACGGCGGGGATAAACCAACGCCAACCGAGAGCGAGAAGCCTGCCGTAGAGGATGGTCTTTATTCCATTGATGATTTCAGCAACGTGAAGAAAAATGAGGGCGAAGCCATTAAAGGCGGCTCCATCACCTTCGGTTTGGTATCGGATACACCGTTTGAAGGGACGCTGAACTTCAACTTTTATTCCGGTGACCCGGATTCTCAGGTGCTCGGCTGGTTTGATGAAGCGCTGCTCACTTGGGATAAAAACTATGTATACACGAATGACGGAGCTGCAACGTATGAAGTGTCGGAAGACGGCAAAACGTTTACGCTTACGATTCGTGATAATGTCAACTGGCATGATGGCAAGCCGGTAACAGCTGAAGACTGGCTGTTTGCCCATGAAGTTATTGGAAATCCGAAATATGACGGCCCGCGATATGACTCTAGTTTCACGAATATTGTAGGGATGAATGAATTCCATGATGGCAAAGCAAAAACCATCTCCGGCATAGAGGTTCTTTCTGACAAAAAGCTTAAAATTACTTACATTGAATCAACGCCATCCTTATTAACCGGCGGCGTGTGGAATTATCCATTGGCAAAGCATATTTTCGGCAATATGGATGTAGCAAAAATTTCTTCCTCGCCAGAGGTGCGCGAGAAGCCAATCGGCTTCGGGGCTTTTAAAGTGAAAAGCATCGTTCCTGGCGAATCGGTAGTCTTTGAGAAAAACGCGGATTATTGGCGGGGAGAGCCTGCTTTGGATGAAGTTATCCTGAAAGTTATTAACCCTACGACTATCGTTCAGCAGCTCGAAAGCGGCGGAGTCGATCTCGTCGATTCATTCCCGGTTGATCAATACCCGGACAACGCGACGATGTCGAACGTAGAATATTTGGGCGCGATTGACCGAGCGTATACGTACATTGGCTTTAAGCTAGGGAAATGGGATGCAGCGACCAAAAAGGTTGCTCCTGATCCAAAAGCCAAAATGGGCGATGTGAATTTGCGGAAAGCGATGGCGCATGCCGTCGATAATGACCAGGTCGGCAAAAAGTTCTATCACGGCTTGCGATGGAACGCGACGACGCTAATCCCGCCGTCCCATCCTGAATACCATGATGATACGAATAAAGGTCTTGCTTTTGATCCGGAATTAGCCAAGAAGATTTTGGATGATGCGGGCTATAAGTTAAATGGAAAATATCGTACCAATCCGGATGGCAGCGAGCTGGTCATTAACTTTATCTCCATGACTGGCGGGGATACTGCTCAGCCTTTAGCCCAGTATTACGTGCAGTCTTGGCAAGCAATCGGATTGAACGTTCAGCTTGAAATGCTAGAATTCAACACCTTCTATGAGCGTGTGGGCTCCAATGGCGAGGATGATCCTAAGGTTGATGTATATCAAGGGGCATGGGGTGTAGGCATTGACGTTGATCCTGCAAGCTTGTATGGTCGCGACGCGATCTACAACTTCTCGCGTTATGCGAGCGATGAGCAGGATCGTCTGCTTAAAGCTGGCTTATCAGCGGAAGCGTTTGATGTGAAGGTTCGTCAAGGCATTTATAAGGAATGGCAGCAGCTAATGGTAGATGAGGTTCCGGTATTCCCAACCTTGTACCGCGCTGTGATCTCTCCGGTCAACAAGCGGATACTCAACTATGCGATAGGCGACGGAACGGATCTATATACGTATCAGATTGCTGTATCGCAGGATAAACCGTTTGTAGCGAAATAAGGAGCTGATCATACTATATGCTAAGGGGCCCGACCATAAATGGTCGGGCCCCTTAGCATATAGTTAGGCGGTGTAGTTAAATCTAGTTTGTCGTTGTCAACCTGCTAATTTGACAGCTTCGAGATCAAAGACTTTGGCAGAGTGTATGTAAGTTCAAGCTTTAAGCTGACACGGCACTTCTCAGGCGAAGCTCGATCCATTTTCCAAACAAATATTAAGTTTTTGAAAAAAGTATATATTTTTAATCTATTAATTTAAAGAATTTACGTTACATTATAACTATTCGACAATTGTCAACATAATGAGACATTTACTTTTTTTGTAACTAAAAGATATAATGTGTAAATGTGCTTTTATAATTCTCATTTTTCTAATTTGAAATGCATATTTTCAGCGGAGGGGAGAAATACGACGAAGTGAAAAATAAAGATTATTACATTTTTTAAAAATCAAACAGATTATCAGATTGAAAAAAACAAAAAGCGAGGAAGAGTGAAGAATGAAGCTCAAAATAATTATCAGTTTTATACTGTTTTTTAATGCAATTTTTCTATTTATAAATCCAGAAGTAGAAGCAGCAAATGCGCAAACAGTAACACAGATATCTTCAAGCGGCAGTCATTCTCTTGCAATTAGAGAAGATAGAACTATATGGGCATGGGGGAGTAATCAATACGGACAATTAGGTAATGGAACAACATCAACAACATCAAGTACTATCCCTACCAAAGTAAAAGGATTATCGAATATTATTTCTGTAGATTCGGGTGTTTTCTATTCGCTTGCATTAAAGGAAGATGGAACGGTTTGGTCATGGGGAAATAACTTTGATAGTCAACTAGGTGACGGAACTGGTACAAAAAGATTACTTCCCGTCCAAGTGATTGGTTTGTCGAACGTGATTGCTATATCTGCTGGATATAACTATTCATTGGCTCTAAAAAAAGACGGTACGGTTTGGGCGTGGGGCCTAGAAATGGAAGGTTATTTGCATGATGAAGTCAGAACCTATATGAGGACTCCTGTCCAAAAAGCAGGGTTGACTAATATAATTGCCATCAATACATCGGAAAATCATTCTATCGCTTTAAAGCAAGACGGTACAGTCTGGACATGGGGGTATAATTCAACAGGTCAATTAGGGAATGGTACGAAAGAATTTGAATACTATCCCAATCCAACAAAAGTTAGTGGTTTGATAGACGTAGTAGCTGTTAGCGCAGGAGATGATAGCGTACGAGATGGTTTTTCATTAGTCCTAAAACAAGATGGAACAGTTTGGTCATGGGGAGTGAACAATGCTAAACAATTGGGTGATGGAACAAATACTGAACGATTGTTTCCAGTACAGAGTGGTTTGTCGAACGTGATATCAATATCTGCCGGACGCAGCACTTCCTTAGCTTTGAAACAAGATGGAACGGTATGGTCATGGGGAGGGAATAATACTTCACCAGGACAAGTGAGTGGTCTTACAAATGTAAAGGTTATAAATAGTGGAGGAGCTTTGAGTGCAATAAAAATAGATGGGACAGCCTGGTTGTGGTGGGGTTCTAGTGGTCAGATAAGAAATCTAGTGTTTAACAAAATGATTGAATATTATTATGATTCAAATAACCGCGTGGACTTTATTTTAAAAGATGGTGTGAAATATAAGTATACGTATGATGAGAACGGTAATCTATTATCGATCAAACGTATATCTTAAGCGTCTATCATTATTTAAAGTGTTTTATCTTAATTAACACATAAAAATTATCAACTAAAAGTAGATAACACAGCATAACTAACTATTATTTTGAGTCGGGAGATAACAGCATTGAAAACAAAAAAATGGATGCGTATTATTTCAATATTACTTATACTTACATTCTTCACTGGTATATTTAGCAATTTTGAGGCTGAAAAGGTAAAAGCGAGTTCGGAGGATGAAACAACCCTTACTTTCCAAAAGGTGATGGAACGTTTTCCTGTAACGGAAGCATTTTTACAGCAATATATGGATGCTGGCTATACGATGAATGAAATTTATTCCGCATTATATAAAGCAGAATTAGAAGGCATTACATTTGAAAATGCGCTTAATCTTTTATTTTCTGATGTGTTAAACATATCTCCTTCTGTAAGTGGTAGTGTGTACAGTAACCTGCCTGTTGAATCGCTTCAAGATGTTGTGATCATTGAAGCTAATCAATCTACTGTCACGGGACAGGTCTATGATCCTAATGTTAAAACATCAGACTATAACGATCAAACGGTTACAAAAAATGTTTATGGATCTAATAAATTTATGAGTATGAGCGCATTTGGAGTACCACCAATTTTAGAAAAGCCGCCCGTATATGATAAGACGAAAATAAATGAAGCCCCATATTCGGTTGGCATTAATAATGAATCAATCTCAAGCCTTTCTGGGAGCCTGTCCACTAAGAACACGGATATGACTTTGCCTGGTAGAAATGGCCTCTCTTTTGCCTTGACGAGACAATATGACTCTGGTGATTCTCAGTTTTATGATATGAAATATGGTTCTAGTAGAAATGAATACGGAATTTATCAATATTATGTTCAATATTATGCAATGAAAAAACAGATTTTGTATAAATATGAAGTAAAGTATCAAGAGAATAGGTGGGTTCAAGAAGATTATGACAGTGATGGAAGTATAGACCGATATACCTCTATTTTAAATACTGAAGAAAAGTTGCGCGGTACATATTCAACTGCATTGAGCGCTATGCAAATAATGAACCAACCGTTAAACTTTAGTATCCCATCCGATTCGATTGAAAAAAAAGCAACTAGAACAAATGCTAATCCAGCTAATTTTGCGCCTTATGTAATGTACAGTCAATATGGTTATAGCGGTGCACTGTACAATTCGGGGGTACCCGAAGTTACATCTGGTAAATATACCGCAGCGCATTCCAAATCAATTTCCAATTCTTCTTCCAATTCGTGTACATATTCTAAACCTGGTTCTTATGATTCAACAGGCACTTGGAAAGAAACGTCAGGAGCCGCAACAACTTGTCCATCTACGCAATACTATAACGTTGATGGTTATACAGGAGTATTAACGGGAGGAACGCCGGATGTATTAAAAGATTGTGCTGTTAAAGGACAAAAAGGTTACGTTTGTACTAAACAATGGAAAGTTTATTACTCGGGGACGGTTAAGAAACCGGCAACTGATACACGCGTGTATACTCAAAAATATCTGGGAACGGTAACAATGCCAGCATATTCCAGTTCAGTGAACTATGGACCATGGGTATCATCAGGTGACGGTGATAGATGGAGAAATGTCTATTCAATAAATGGATCTCAATGGATAAACTCAGTGCCGTATGAGGGCCCTGGAACTGAAATAATGTTGAGGACCTCCTTAACATCTGATTACTACGAAGCATTGAATACGCAGACAGTAATTAATAGACAAGCCAATAATTTTATTGGTAATGATAGTGGATTTAATTATTACATTTCTAGCAATACAGCAGCGAAGGTCATGTCCGTCCAAACGGGTACTTATTCAAGCGTTACTTATTTCAACGATACGGCTGTCCCGCTGAATGAACAACTCTATCCGATTGGAAAGGGCTGGTCGTGGAGCTTGCCATATGTAGGATCTGAGAATGGTAAACAATATATGCAAATGGGTGATGGTGGAAGGTATGAAGTGGAAGGTAATTTACTTAAGGGCTACGACTGGGAAGGAATAAGCTTAACGACAGATACCACTAAAGTTGTTAATGGTGTGAGATCTAAGTATGTATTATCTCAAATAGATGGAAGCATTAAAAAGTATTTTGACGAAGACGGTCGAATCATCCAAATTGCAGACGCTTATGATAATACAACAGAGTTTATATATGCACATCATCCAACATACGGTCGCAAACTGCTCAGTCAAGTAAAAGACGCCATTGGGAATACGATGGAAATTACTTATTCTTCTTCTGAAGTTAGCATTATAAAAGGAAATGAAAAAGTAACTTACAAAAAACGAGTAGAGGGGTCTACCGAGCTGCTAGATTCGGTAACAGATGCGGAAGGGAGAAAAACCACTTATTCTTATTCCATATCTAATGCCAAGTTTAATCTATTTGGAGCATATCCAGAAAGAGCAAAATCCAATCCATATGCCTTACTGACTGAAATTCAACATCCAACCGGATTAAAATCTTCCTATACGTATGAACCTGCTCCCATTAAACGGTTTACTGGTGCCGAATCTACAAATGAAGCTTACCGAATTTCTTCTCGAGTAGATAAGTTGTTTTACGAGAATGGGATAATTAAAGAATTTAACCGTCATACTTTATTCTATAACAACACGGATTTTGGCCAGGCGTACGGTCAGGACTATACATTCTCAACTACACTGAACAATGGTCTTACAAGCGTAACCTCACAATATAAAAAAGATTATATTGATAATCAAACACCTACGCAGGTCTATCTTGAGCAGCAAATAGAGGTAGCTGATGGGATGGAAAAAAAATCGGTTTATGCGTATTCCAAAAATGTGGGAACTCGCGCTTATCCGGTCACATCACCAACAAGTACGGCATTAAGTGACAATAAAACGAGTGATACTCTCACTTCAAGTGTGCAGTATGATGATTACGGAAACGTATTAGCATCTACGAATGCAAATGGTGTTTCTTCAACCTTTACTTACGATCCTGCAAAGAAATGGTTGATGACCGAACGTACACTCGTAGATACTGGAGTTTACCTGTATACTGCCTATGAACGCAATGCAAAAGGAGATATTATCAAGGTTACAGTAAGAAAAAATGATGCTTCAGGTGAAGTTGTACAAGAAGTTTCTTATGGTGATATCGATAACCATGGTAATTTCACCACTCTTCAGATTGCCAATGGAAATAAAAGCGTAATGAAGACGACGGAATATAGTAGTGATTATGCTCAAGCCTTTCCAACCCGACAGCGTGTAACTGTCAGGGATGCAGATGGCGTGTCGAGTACCATTAAAATGGATACAGAATATGCAAAGTCAACTGGGCAAATGACAGCATCCATTACAGAATCCATAGATGGGAGGAATATTCGGACAGAATATCAATACGATAAGCTAGGACGGATAAAACAAGTAGTTTACCCTGGTAATAAGACATTGGGTGTGGTTTATGATGATATTTTAAATACAGTAACCATGACTGATGAAATCGGAAACCGGTCACAAACGCGTTATAACGGAATAGGATGGATAGAAGAAGAGGGTTTATTTGACCAAACCGGCTACTTGAGGAAAAGCAAGACTATTTATGATACTCATGGAAGACCTGTTGAGACTCAAGATGCGCTAGGTAGTCGGACACAGGTAGAATATGATAATTGGAGTCGAGCAGTTAAGAACATTTCAGAGGATGCTTCCGTATCAAGCATTGCCTACAACGATGCTTTGAGAAAAGTGACCTATAGCGACGCTCTTGGATACAAACAGATTGAATCGTACAATAAGTTTGGTCAACTAATGACTGTGGAAGAGCAATCCCAACTAGGTGGGGCGGTTAAGCTCATTACACAAAATAAGTATCACCCATTTAATGGACAAGTAGTAGAACAGCGGGATGCGAAGAACGAATTAACGTCAATGTCCTATGATTTAATTGGACAATTGAAATCAGTTATCAATGCGAAGCTAGAAAAGACGAATTATGAATATGATAAAATGGGTAATCTGACTAAAATCATTTTCCCGGATGGAAAAATACAATTGAAGGAGTATGACGAACTCGGTCGACTAATTAGAAATACAGATCCGATGCTGAAACAGGATACTTTTTATTACGATGCCAATAGCAATCGTACGAAGATGATAGATAAAGCTGGACAAATATTCAATTATTCATATGATGATCGTAATCGCCAACTGACCAAACAGAGTCCAACGGAAACCATTTCATTCCAGTATAAAGATAACGGTTCTCGCGAGAAAATGACAGATGGAACAGGAATAACTCAGTATATGTATAAACCATATACAAATGAATTAGAAACGGTTATTTATCCAGATGGCAAAACAATTGGCTACACCTATGATGTGCGTGGTCTTCGTGACCAGATGACGACTCCGTTTGCGGACAAAGCAAAATATACATTTAATAAAATGAATCAGTTGGAAAGCGTATCTTGGAATGGTGAAATACAAGAAAGTTATAGTTATTATGTAAATGGGCAGCAACTAAAGAAAACACAAGCCAATGGTATGCAAACTGAATATGGATTTGTTGATAACAAAATGACGAATTTGAAGCATGTTGATCCAAATACCGTTGTGCAAAAGGAAATAACTTACGATCATGATTTAAATCGTAATATAAAGTCGATCTTGGAGAAAAATAATGAAAAAGTTACGGCGAATAACAGCTTTACTTATGATCCATTGAATCGAATTGATACTTCGACGCAATTTAATGAAGCGTATATGTATGATAATCGAGGAAATCGTCAGACCATAGTAACGACGAGTGATGTCGAATTAAAAACGAATACTGCTTATGAGTATGATGACTGGGATCGTCTGAAGAAAGTGACCGGTGATGACGGAAAAGTCGTTAATTATCGCTACAATGGTGATAATCTACTTGTTGAACGTCAAGAAAATGGTGTGAAAACACGTTATTATTATGACGGTCAACAAATCATAGCCGAAGGGATCGTACAGCCTGATGGAAAAGTAACTGAAAAAGTAAGTTATCTTCGTGGTAACGGACTAGTGATGCAAGAAAATAAAAGTGGAGACAAGGGTTATTACCAGCATAATGGTCATGGTGACGTAGTCGATATACGAAGCGCGACAGGAGCCGTATTAAACAAATATGAGTATGATATTTGGGGAAATACACTTTCAGCTACAGAATTAGTAGATAACTCATTCCGTTATTCCGGGGAGTATTGGGATGAAACAACTGACTTGCAATATCTCCGTGCACGTTGGTATGATCCAAGTATGGGTCGATTTATAAATGAGGATACTTATGAGGGGGAATTGACAAATCCGCTGAGTCAGAATCTGTATACTTATGTGAAGAATAATCCACTTAAGTATATTGATCCATCTGGGCATTTTGCGTTCCTAATACCGTTAGTACCGTTAGCATTCCCCACTGCATGGGCAGCAATAGCAGGAGGTGCTGCTGCTGTAGGAGCTGGGATTGGTGTAAGTTCAATGATGCATAATGCCAAGGAGAGGTCAGAATCAAAGTCTAAAGATATAGCGACTACGCCAACAAAAAATAAAAAGAACGATGATGTTTTTCTGTATCACGGAACAACAATTGCTGATGCGAAAAGTATTAACAATGGAATTGACATAAAAAGAGGTCGAGACAACTTGGATTTTGGAAAAGGATTCTATGTTACAACTGATAAAGGACAGGCTGTGAAGTGGGCAAAAAGACAAGCCAAGAAAGCAGGGGATACGCAAGGTGTTGTAATGACATTTAAAGTTGATGATGATTTTTTAGACGCTTACGATGGTTTGTCTTTCAATGGAGAAAGCGATGATTGGAAAACCTTTGTTTATAACCATCGTAACGGTGGACAACATCACAAGTATGATTTTGTCAGTGGACCAATGCTGGCGAATCCTTATTTCACAAATGGAGAAGTTATGCCTAGAGACTATTACAATGGGACAGGATTTCAATTATCAGTGCATAATCAAACACTTGCGAATACAATACATGAAGGATTAATGTTACCTACTTACGTAAAAGTAAAGTAGTTCTATACAGGAGGGATGTCATTTGCTGAAGTTTTCCTTCAATGTGGGTAGTGAAGAGAATCTGAATTATTTAAAGTTAATTGCCAAAGCAATGATTAAAGAGTTTTTGATATCTGATGAGGAAGCTATTGGAAGGTTAAACAACCATTGGAGCCAATATGAAAGTCCTTTTGATGATGATTTTTTATTTTATGATTCACCTACTGATTGGGCATACACTATCTACTATGGTCATGATTCACAGTGGTGGAATAAGTGTAAAGATGAACTAGTTCCAAAGTTATATAATCCATAATTTTCAGTGCAAACCACATGCGAGTATAATAACTCCATGTGGTTTCTTTTTTGCTTAAAAATATTTACTCACTCCCTATTGACGTATTAAAACGTCAATGCTATATTTACATCAAGACGTAATGACACGTCATTCGATTGGAGGGATATTATTTATGATCGGCTTAGAATACATCGTAAAGCTGTACAACGGAACGTATAAGAAATTAGCTGAGAAGCTAGAGATTACACCATCAACGGTTACGGACTGGCTGAGTAAGCGTAGACCCATTCCAAAAGCCAAGCTAGAAGCCCTTTCCAAGTTGTTCAAACTAGAAGCAGAATACTTTCAAAAAGAGTTATCGAAAATTGAGGAAATTGAATTGCGACTGGATTATCTTGATCGAATATCAAGACGAGATTCGTTTGAAATACCCGACTACTTTACGGATACAGACGGAAATGAACATGAATACACAAGGTCAATTGATCCTTATCAAGAAGAGAAACGAATGATTTACGCTGAATTGAAAATGGAGAGGATTATTCTTACGCTTCAAGGTGCTTTGTATAATGAACTCTACGCTGTTGATATGGGAAATAAAACACATGAGATACTGGAAAGGACTTCAAACCTGTTAAATGAATCTGTTCCCAATGATCTGGATTTTGAGCAGCAACTGCAATGGGAGAGAAAGCATGATAAGCGCATTGAAGCATTGCGTTCCATGATGTATTTCATGGGTATTACAGGATTTTCGGTATGGGACGAAGAGGAAGAAAGCTTTCATAACGAATTGTTTAAGCTTCTGAAAAAGCATGAATTGCTGTGGATGAAAGAGTAAAACGAGAAAATTTGAAAGGAGGTGATGATGATGTAGGCATGTTGTCTTTTCTTATAACATAGCTAATTTGATCCAGAATATTAATCTATCCAGAAAATAGAAAGAAGGAATTGAATGTTTGATACGGTTGTGATAAAAGCAAACCTATTTACCTTGAATCAGATTTATTGTTAAGCATGGAGAACTGTAAGTCACTTACACTTCTAAATAAGGAAACTGGTGTACTGCAAACGAGGTGTGAAACAATTGCCATATATCAAATATCTTGATGGCAGTCAGACATTGTCGATTCAAGTATCCATTCCAAAGCTGTTGTATGGAAACAATGTAACTCTCATTAATCAACAGGACATACCGAGATTTTTTGAAAGAGTACAGGAACGCATACATCTACTCTTTTCTGTTAGTATTCCCCATTCGGAATGGTTGATAAGCCGAGCAGATATATGTTGGAACTTTCAAGCAGGTAGAGATGTTGGTGAGTATGTACGAATGCTAAGCAAGCAGAAGTTAGCACTTAAGAACACAAGAAGCTACAACCAAGATCAGACGTTTTCCAACAAGAGCAGCAGAAGAATGTTCTATGACAAGCAGCGACAGATACAAAAGGAGAAAGCATCTCCTGAACTTGTCGAGCAATCCAAGGGAATCCTACGGCTTGAAATTAAGCCAAGTAATAGCGAGATGAAGAAGTTCTCACAGACTAAAAATGCTGTTGAGTTACTGGGTAAGCCATTCTTTGATTACATGACGGCTAAAGTGCTATATGAAATTGAATATCCATCATCAGTAAGCACGATGGACTTATCATGGCTAATGGAAAATAAAGAGAGCATATCTAAGATAGAAACGCTTCTAGGTTTCCAAGTGTTGCAAAGCATGTTTGAAGAATCAACACTACGACAGCTATGGACTTCTGTCAAGATAGTAGACACAGATATTTTTCTTGCGCCACTCGATTCAGGTACATACGTTCGAAATCTGATGGCGTTTGATACCCGATCGAAGAATGAATGCGTTCATTGTTGTAAAATACCTCAATGTATTCAAAGATGCTTTTCTTCGCTTCTTCTCGGGTTTCGTACTTATTAAGGTAAATCAGTTCCTTTTTCAGTACACTATGAAATGACTCAATGCAGGCGTTGTCATAACAGTTTCCTTTCCGGCTCATGCTACCAACCATCTCGTAAATCTGGAGTTGTTTCTGGTAGTCTAAGGAGGCGTATTGGCTACCGCGATCCGAATGGTGAATCAGACCTTGATCCGGATGCTGACGTCCATGAGCTTGCTTTAAAGCCTGAAGGACAAGCTCTTTGGTCATCCGCTCATTCATATGCCAGCCTACGATTTTACGTGAGTACAAGTCCATTACGCTCGCCAAATAGAGCCAGCCCTCTGCCGTATGAATGTAGGTAATATCTGTAACCCATTTCTCATTCGGCTTGCTTGCGGTAAATTCCCGATTCAGCACGTTCTCTTGCACGGGTAGGGTGTGTTTGGAGTTCGTCGTCGCTTTGTATTTCTTTACGGTTTTAGATCGGATACCATTGGCTTTCATGATACGTGTGACCGTACGCTGAGAGACTGTGATGCCCTTTTGATGCAGTCGTTCGGTCACCTTAGGACTACCGTAAAGCTTCCTGGATTGGTCATACACTTCCTTTACCTGCTCAGTCCATTCCTTATGTTGACGCTCACGTTCACTCTCAGGGCGCCCTAACCACTTATAATAGCCGCTACGAGAAACTTGCAGTACGAGGCACATCTTCTCCAGTCGGTACTCGGAGCGGTGTTCATGGATGAACGTATACTTTACCGACGGTCTTTCGCAAAGAAGTGCATAGCCTTTTTTAGAATTTCGTTCTCTTCTTGCAGTTCACGAATCTGCTTTTGGTATTCTTTTAGCCGTTCATCTTCCGACTTCACCGCTTGCACAGCAACGATTTCCGGCTCCCCGCCATACAAGGTATTGGCGTTAATCTTTAACTCACGTCCGACCTCAGCGACAGGCTTTCCACTCTCCTTGATATATTGAACTGTTTGCTTCTTGTATGTTTCATCATGCTCGATCTTCTTCACAGACACAGTCTCCCTCGTTCAAGTTGTTGAATCTAGTATAATCTGTGTCTACTATTCAGTCTAACTTCACTATTTACATCGTCGACGTTTGCCAATCGCAAAGCCTTGGCAAAAAAAATGACAATTCCCACAGGGAACTGCCTAGAGCCACTGGCAATAAACCAGTAGATACACATACTCACAGACGGACACGTTATTTTGCCGATAACGATAAAAAGTCCAAAATGCTGGATGAAATAAAAATAACTTAGACCTAATTCTACTTAAAAATAAAGAAAAAGAAATCCCCGATGCTGAGAAACTAATGGAAAGACGATAACTAACCATCGGGGAGTGGTTTAAATCAATAGGCTATTTCGTGTTATTCAAAATGGGCATAGCACATCCAGCGACCGAGTCAAGTTGAAAATAGAAAGCGATACGATAGCTTATTCTTGTTCTTCAACAATAAGTTCATGAATTTTTATATCAAGGGCTTCACATATTGCTTCTAACGTTCGGATATAGACCCGATCAACCTTATCCGAGCAGAGATGATTAATCGTACTTGGACGTAAATTCATTTGTCGGGCGAGTTGTCTTTGTGACATTCCACGCTCGTCTAATATATCTTTAAGTCGAATTTTTATTTTCATCCTATCCTCCATCGTTCCAACAGGGAAATATAGAGAGATTATACCACGAACCTATCTGGGAAATCATTGAATGTCACGCTTAAAGGGTATATAATATCCATATGGAACTGTTAGGCGTTACACTAATTACAATTTCCGTAACGATGGAGGATTAATCATGAATGTAATAGGTTATGTTCGGGTAAGCACACAAGGGCAAGCGAAGGATGGTTATAGCTTGTCGTATCAGCAGGACGAGATTCAAGCCTATTGTGACCGCCAAGGATGGAATCTGGTTCACGTATTTACGGACGAAGGAATCAGCGGTGCAAAGGTAGACGAGGAAGCCTTAGAAGTCGAACGTGAAGGTTTTCAGGATATGATGACATTTATACCCAGTCATAAGGTTGATTACGTGATTGTTCTAAACACAAGCAGGTTATGGAGAAGCGACATTGTCAAAGTGCTTGTACATCGTGAATTAAAACGGCATAGCATCGACATACAAAGCATTGAGCAGCCAACATACAGCATTTTTAAGAAAGACCCATCAGACTTTTTAATAAATGGGTTGATGGAATTGTTGGATGCTTATCAACGCCTAGAGATTACGATGAAGCTAGGGCGTGGGAGAAACAAGAAAGCTTCCGAAGGCAAGTTTGCAGGAGGTGGCATTCCTTTTGGTTATAAGGGAAAGCGTGGTTTAAAGAAAATCGTTATTGACGAGAAGCAAGCAGCAATCGTAAAGAGATTATTTCAATTAAAAGCACAGTTTCAAGCACGGTCACTATCCGCATTAGCTGAGCAGTTGAATGAAGAAGGATTCACAACGGAGCAAGGAAAGTCATTTACCAAGGTACAGGTAAAACGCATCCTCGACCGCAAATCATTTTATCAAGGAAAGTATCGTTACGGACAGATTGAAGCAGATGGATTGCATCAAGCTATTATTTAGTCAAGGAATACAATTGAGGTAAATAAGAGATTGCTAACGTGTCTTTGCGGCTCTGACCGCTCGAACTGAGGATGCAACCTTATCTAACCATTGATGTTCTAGCCGCTCATTTGAGTGGTTACTAATAAGCTGGATTCATACAGAGCGAGTATTTCCGTAGTAATGAATCTTGTGTGAAATGAGAATCAAACTTATTAGTAACGATTCAAATAACAATGACAAAAGGGGCGAACAAAGATGATTGAACAGCAAAATCTTATTTATGTGGGTGTTGATCTCCACAAACAGCATCATACAGCCGTCATTACGGATTGCTGGAACAAAAAGCTAGGAGAAATCAAGTTTGACAACAAGCCGTCCGCATTTTCTTTACTTGTCAAGGAAGTGAAGAAGCATACAAAAAAGAAGTTATCCGTTATCTATGGCTTGGAAGATGTAGGCGGTTACGGCAGAGGGTTGGCTGTCTATCTGATAGAACAGCAGTGCTGGGTAAAAGAGGTTAATCCTAAGTTGTCTAACGCTAGAAGAAAGAGCCATGTGACGGTCGAGAAGTCTGACAGTTGGGATGCAGAATGTGTTGCAAGAGTCTTGCGTGATGAATTGCACAATTTGCCTGATGCAAAGCCAATTGATCTATACTGGGCAATTAGCCAGCTTATAACGCAAGGAAATGGTTAGCAAATAGCTTGTCTGGAACGGTGAAGAAATTACATCAGCAGATAAGTTATCCGTATCCCAGCTATAAGAAGTTCTTCTCAGAAGTTGATGGCAAAACGGCACTCGCCTTTTGGGAGTCCTATCCTTCTCCACAGAAACTAACAGATGTATTAGAGGATGAACTTGCTATTTTTCTACGTAGCCATAGTAACAATGGACTTTCTAATAAGAAGGCTAGTCAAATCTTATCGTGATTGCTGCTGACGGAGATACGTATAGAGATTATCAGGATTCACGAGATTCTGTTGTGAAGAGTCAGGTGAAAACCATAGGCTTTATGAAGAAGGAGATAGCCAGCATTGAAGTCGATATTGAGGACTTGATGAAGCAGCTTGGTTTTCAGCTTGAATCCATGACAGGCATTGAATTAGTAACAGCGGCAGAACTCGTTGCTGAAATAGGAGATATTCACCGATTTTCATCAGCAGACAAGCTTGCTCGATTCGCAGGAATCGCACCTGTGACCGTAGGTTCTGGGAATAAGTCAAGAAACTACAAGAGTAAGCAAGGTAACCGAAAACTACATGACATATTCAAAAGCCTTGCTATTCGACAAATTGCCGTTACTCGCACCAAGAAAGAGTCAAGAAATCCTCATTTTCATTCCTATTATGAGCAAAGACTAGCAGAAGGCAAAACGAAGCAGCAAGCGATTGTTTGCATTATGCGGAAACTGGTAAATATCATTTATGCAATGATGAAAAACAAATCCGTTTACGTGATGCCGACCTTACCGATACAGCAAGCAGGATGATATAATTGGTGGTAATTGGATTTATATTCCAGTTTCTACCTTCTTTATTCTAAGTTCCGTTTTATTAACTAGGATACGTATGAAGGGGAATTGACGAATCCGCTAAGTCAAAATCTTTATACGTATGTGCATAATAATCCCCTAAGATATACAGATCCTACGGGCCATATGACATACTCTGGTAGTCAAGTGGAAATGCTATTAAATATAGCACGTATAAACGGATCTGGAAGTCAATTATATTGGGATATTAGAAATGAACTAGGAATTACATGACTTATGCAGTTCATTCCAAGCGATGGAAACCGATTAATAGTCATAGAAATGTAAGCTAAAAGCCGGAAAACCCCTTGACTTTAGGTACGCCGTTTTGCAAGCCTTATTTCAGCATACTGGCCTAAGAATCTCTCCATGACCATGTGGCCGGTTTATTCAAACATAGATTCTCACAATTACCGGTTAATCTCATGAACTGCATAAGTCATGGTGAAGAAGATATAACTGCAGATTGGTATATTATCGGTGTTGGAAGTAGCTCAGAATATATTACAATCGATTTATCAAGTAAAAGACTCGGTAGGTGTTATGATAGTTACACTGACAGGCATGGAGTAGTTGGTGAAAACTCAATTATTGCTAATTCATTCACGGAGTTACTGACAAGATTAATAGCTAACAAAGGTGATTACTGGTATTGGTTAGAGGATGACTTTGTTTCTCTTGGGGATGCATACGATACAATTTAAAAGTTATATCAATATTAGAACCACAATATTATTATTTAGAATGGTTTGGATACAAAGAGTAATTGACACAATTTTTATGATTTCTTGGAGAATTGAGGGCTGAATGCCTTCGCTTCTTTTTTGTGCGCTCAGCATGGGCATTATCACTAGAGTTAAAGTCCCGAATAGCGAAGGCAGTAGTTACCAGCATAATGGATGACAAGGTGATGTAGTCGATATCCGAAGTGCGACAGGTGCCGTATTAAACGAATATGAGTATGATATTTGGGGAAATACACTTTCGGCTACAGAATCAGTAGAGCCAATATTTGAGTTGATCTAGCTTAAAGTAATTGGGCGGTACACCATGCTGACATGGTAAGGCCACTTGTAATTTGTGATACGTTCAATCCATGCTTGACGACGTTGTTCTCTCGTGGTCATGTGGCAACCTCCTTCATTGGGTTGCCTTCATTTTCTCATGAATGGTTTGGACGTTGAAGGTGGGCTGGATTTGACGCTTACTAAAGCAGAGCCGAAAATTTTATTTATAACATTTCTTTTGCCACATGAGAGTATACACTCCAAGTGGCTTTTTTTAGTGAAATATTTATATTCAAACTATTGACGTATCGGAATTTCAAAGATGTATTTACACCAAGACGTGGAGGAATATTTATGATAGATTTAGAATTCATCGTAAAGTTATACAACGGAACGTATAAAAAATTAGCTGAGAATATGGAGATTACACCATCTACGGTTACGGACTGGCTGAGTAAGCGTAGACCCATCCCAAAAGCCAAGCTAGAAGCCCAGTCTAAGTTATCCAATCTGGATGCAGAATACTTTCAAAAAGAGTTATCGAAAATAGAAGAGATCGGGCTGAGGCTAGACTATCTGAATCGAAATCTAACCGTGATTCTTTTGAAATTCCTGACTATTTTAACGATACGGATGGAAATGAACATGAATACACAAGGTCAATTGTTCCTTATCAAGAAGAGGAACGAATGATGTACGATGATTTGAAAATAGAGAAGATTATTATTACGCTTCAAGGAGATTTATATCATGATCTTTATAATCACGATCAGGGCAATAAAGCACATGAAATATTGGAAAGGATTTGGATATAAGGGGGGATTCGTTCCACAAAGTGGATGAACAACTGAAGAATAATTTTTCCCCGACCTTGGACACGTCCCGTCCAGAATGTGTTTTATGGAGATTCGTATTTGGTGAACGAGATGTACTTCTGGGCAAAGGTTTTGGGGATAAACTGCGGCGATCACCTCACTAAATCCGTTCAGGTTATCTACGCAGGTAATCAGGATGTCTTTCACGCCACAGTTTTTGAGCTCGTTCAGCACATCTAGCCAGAACTTGACGGATTCATGCTTTCCAGTGCACATGCCGAGGACGTCTTTATGCCCTTCCAAACCAATACCGATCACCACATATGCCGATTTATTAATGAATTTTCTCCTGTTATTTCTGCAGTGCTCCCGATGCTTGTCTCATATTAGTTTTTTGTTTGTTTTCTCTTATGAAACCAATGAATAGGAACTATCGTCTAACTTTTTGATACTATATTACATGGTTTGGGGATAGGGGAATTGAAACGCATGAAATTATTAGGAAAATGGTCCATCTGGCTGCTGCTTGCAGCTATTTGCTTGACTGCAGCTGCGCCAATCAGCCAAGCGGCACAAAAGACAGGCATTCGCATTATTTTGAACGGAAAAACGATTACAAGCGATGTATCGCCTTATATCCTTCCGAAGGTTAATGTAACGATGGTACCGCTTCGTATCATTAGTGAAGAACTAGGCGCCAGCGTGAATTGGAACGCCAAGGAGAGGTCGGTAACGATTCAAGGCAGCGGAAATAAAGAGATTTCGATGACCAGCGGGAGCACAACTGCAACCGTAGATGGGGAAAGCGTTAAGCTGGACGCATCCGTGCAGGTCAAAGCCGGACGGGCGATGGTACCACTGCGGTTCGTCAGCGAGCAGCTCGGATTAACGGTTAATTGGAATCAAGCGGAGCAGACGATTACGCTGCTGACAGCAGCGGTCGAAGATCCGACAGGCGGCATTGTCCAGCCAGATCCTGATCCAGAGCCAGATCCAAATCCGCTTCCTGTTCCAGATCCGAATACAGGACCAGTCACAAAGCCTGAGCTGCGCGGAACATGGGTTTCCACCGTGTATAATTTGGACTGGCCCACTCCGTCCTCCTATCAGAATCCAGTGAAGCAGATGGGTGAATTCATAAGCCTGCTGGATGAGCTGCAAGGGATGGGGTTAAATGCAGTCTTCGTACAGGTGCGTCCTACTGGCGATGCTTTGTATCCTTCAAAGCTTGTTCCATGGTCAAAATATTTGTCAGGCGTACAAGGTCTTGCCCCAACTTATGACCCGCTTGCTTTCATGATCGAGGAGACGCATAAGCGGAAAATGGAGTTCCACGCTTGGTTCAATCCGTTTCGGGCAAATGTGGATACAAAGATCGATCAGCTGGCTGTGAATCATGTGGCTAAGCAGCAGCCAGACTGGATCGTGAATGCAGGAGGCAAGCTGTACATTAACCCCGGTATCCCGGCGGCACGCCAGCATATTATCGATACGATCATGGAGGTCGTGAACGGCTATGCGATTGACGGCGTGCATTTGGATGATTATTTCTATCCGTCGAATGTGGCTTTTGACGACGAGGCAGCCTTTAAGAGCAATAATGCCGGTAAATTAACATCAAAAGCGGACTGGCGCCGGAACAATATCAATGAATTTGTTCGTCAGCTTGGAGAGTCGATTCACGCGGTGAAGCCGCAGGCGGAATACGGGATCAGCCCATTCGGGGTGTGGCGGAATAAGTCAGTGGACAAGTCGGGCTCAGATACAAGCGCAGGCGTAACGGCGTACGATAATATGTTTGCGGATACAAGAACGTGGATTCAAAAGGGGTGGATTGATTACATCAATCCGCAAATTTATTGGAGCCTCTCCTTTAATGCTGCACGCTATGACAAGCTTGTAGATTGGTGGGTACAAGAAGTGAAAGGAACGGGGGTTGACCTGTATATCGGGCACTCACCGTATAAGCTCGGCACGAAGGAAGCGGGCTGGAAAAGCGTACAGGAAATGATTAATCAGCTGGAGTACAACAAGAAATATCCGGAAGTGAAGGGCGATGTTTTCTTCAGCGCTAAGGATCTCCGGAAAAACCAGCTCGGCTTAATGGATGTGCTTCGGACTTATTATTTCAAATAAGCTTATTTGTGATTAGATTGAGGATCCGAAGTGTGAAAAACGAGGCAGCCCGGGTTTATTTTCTCCTGAGCTGCCTCGTTTCATGCCGTTAACCTTTATTACTTTTCTTTATCTTCATTAAACCATAGCGGATCTTCGTTATCGACTTCGCCATTATAGTTAATGAGGATCTCTTCCCCGGCCGTAATTGCCGTGTGAGCAAAGAAATCAACCGTATGGTTGTCGAAGTTAAGATCATAGTAGGCGTTAGGCGTGTAGGAATGGTTAAACAGCATGCCATAGCCCAGTAAAATTGCGGTGTGGTTAGCGCCATACTCAAACACATAATCAGCAAGCAAGGTTTTCTCTATGTGTTCATGCTCTTCATTTGGGAAGGGAATTACCGGTGCTTCGTGAATAAGATCGCCTTTTGCTATATCACGTGTCGCGAATACCCCTCTATTGAACTCTCCGTCGCTAAGCTTGGAAGTCTTTACCTCAATCATGTTGCTCACCTACGTTTTCTTTAGTCTAAGGAGACCCTTATTGTATAAGAAATCTAACTCATCTTAGGTAATATAGCAATTTAATGAGGAAATAGCCAGCATCTCGTGCTAGCGGCACATATATTTAGTTCCGGGAGCTCCGCTGGAGAGCCCGGCTTTATTGATGTGCAGCACATTTTATAGTGAATAAATAGCATGGCGAATGACAAACCATAATCTAATCAGGCCATGCTATTTTTACAAAGACAAAATATATGGCAAAATGGTATTGGCGATACGCAGTCCGCAAGGGGGCGTCGCGCTCAAAGCTATGTTTTAGGGGGAGCCTTATGTATAAGCTGCTGCTAGTCGATGACGAGCCGGAAGTAACGGAAGGATTAATGATAGAAATGGACTGGGCAAGCTGCGGCTTCACAGAGGTAAGAACGGCAGGAAACGGCAAGGAAGCGATGGAGCTGTTTGAGAAAATGGAGCCGGATGTGCTCATTACCGATATTAGTATGCCCTATATGAACGGGCTTGAGCTCTCGGAATGGGCGAGGAAGATGTATCCCATTACGCGGATCGTAATTTTGTCCGGCCATGATGAGTTCGAATATGCGAAGCAGGCGATTCATTTGCAGGTTGAGGCATATGTTTTGAAACCGTTCTCAGCCGAGCAGCTGACGGAGACGATTGCAGAGGTTGCCAAGCGGATGGACGAGGAGCGGGAGAAGCGGAGCAATATCGAGCTGCTAGAGGAGCATTACCGTACAAGCTTGCCCATCGTGCGCGAGAAGTTTTTATCGTCCTTGATTACGCGCAAGCAGCAGCCTAAGGATATTTTGGTGAAAGCAGCCAAATATGACATGCAGCTCGAGGGCGAAGGCTATGTCGTATCGATTATTGCAGTGAACCACTCAGACATCGGAAATGAGGAAGCTGCTCAGCCCTCGACGAATTCACTAGCCTCGTCAACTGATTTGGACCTGAAGCTATTTTCGGTTTGCAACATCGCGAGTGAAATATGGGCGAGACATGAGCTTGGCAAAGTCTTTATTCATCAGGATCAGGTCGTGCTGTTCTCCGTGAGTCCGCGCCCGGACTCTGAGCTGATTATGGAGCAAACGCAGGATGCGCTAAAAGAAATTTTGCAAAGCATCGAGAGGTTTTTGCGGTTCCCGGTCATGATTGGCGTCGGAACGTTCACACGGGATATCGGCAATTTGAAGTATGCATACGAATCCGCAATGGTCGCTCTCGATTATCGGCGAATTCTTGGCAATAACCTAATTATTTGCATTGATGATATGGAGAATCGCGACCATGAGAAGCTGCTCTTCGACGAGTGGAAGGAGCAAAGTTTGATTAGCGCCGTCAAGCTGGGCACAGAGAAGGAGCTGGAGGAGGTCGTTGAGGGTCTATTCGACGAAATCGCTCGCGTTCAGGCGCCTGTACATGAATACCAGCATTATTTGCTCGAAATGGTTACAGCCATTATCAAATTAACAAGAATCCACGAGAGCGATTCCGATGATATATTCGGGGGCAGCTGGGGGATATTGAATCAATATCAGAAGCTGAACAGCATGCAGGAAACGAAGGCTTGGTTCGGTGAGCTGTGTGCGAAGGTGAGAAGCCGTATCGCCAGCCGCAGGCAGCATACGTATAAGCAAATTGTGGAGGATGCGATCAGCTATACGAAGAGCCATTTTCACGAAAGCGATTTATCGATAGCGAAGCTCTGCGCACAGCTGCATATCAGCACAGGCTATTTCAGCGGATTGTTCAAAAAAGAGCTGAAAATGACGTTCGGCGCCTATTTGCTGCAGCTGCGCATGGAATCGGCCAAGGAGCTGCTGCGGACGACGGAGCTGAAAGCGTTCGAAGTTGCCGATAAGGTGGGCTTTGCGGACCCGAACTATTTTAGCCTCAGCTTTAAGAAATATGCAGGACTATCCGCCAAAGAATATCGAAGCGGCTTGACGGAGCAAGGCAGATGATGCAGCGCAGAAGCATTCAGTATATTTTGACGATATCGTTTACGTTGTTCTCGGTATTTATCATATTAATAGTCAGCGTCGTTCTATATGGCCGATTCTCGGCTACCGCCAAGGAAAACGCCTTTCGCAACTCGCAGCAAATCGTCGATCAGGTCAGCTACAATCTTGAAAATTATGTAGAGGTTACGTCCGATCTGTTCAACATGATGCATCATGCGATTGGTCTAAGTGAAAATGTAAAGTCCGACACGATGCGCCGGCAGCTGGAATCGATGATGTCTACGCGTACTGATACGGTTTCGTTGGCACTCTTTGATGATAAAGGACAGCTGCTGTTCGACCTGCCGAATGTTGAGCTGAAGGACACGCTGAAGGTGACGGAGGAAGGCTGGTTCCGAAGCGCTCTCGATACGACGGGGCATTTGTCCATATCGCTTCCCCATGTGCAAAACCTGTACAAGCAGCAATTCCGCTGGGTCGTATCGATTAGCAAAAGCATTACGGTTCAGCATAATGGCAAGCAGGTGAACGGCGTTCTGCTGCTTGATGTAAATTTTAATACGATAGATGAGCTGTCCGAACGAGTAAGCTTAGGGCAGAAAGGGTATGTGTACATGCTTGACGAATCGGCAGGAAACATCGTGTATCATCCGCAGCTTGAGCTTATTTATGCGAGTCTAAAGGATGAGAATGTCGAGCTTGCGCTCAAGCATACTTATGGGAGCTATATAGATGAATCTACAGAGGAAGCGAAAATGATCAGCGTCCAAACGATCGGCAACGTAGGCTGGAAGGTCGTTGGCGTATCGTATATGGATGAGGTGATGACGACGAGCGCGGTGCTGAACCGTTCGATGTCGAAGCTTCTTGTCGCGTTGGCGCTCATTGTTTTCCTATTGTCCAGCATGGTTTCTCGGCGTATTTCAAGGCCGATCAAGCGGCTGGAGCTATCGATGAAAAGCGTGGAGCGAGGCGACTTCGATCTAACGGCGAGCGGCGAGGGACCGCTTGAGATTAAGCATCTTGCGGATCGGTTCAACATTATGATCGGCACGATCAAGCAATTGATGAACCGAATCGTCACGGAGCAGGAGAGCAAACGAAAGTATGAGCTCGAAGCATTGCAAGCGCAAATTAATCCGCATTTTTTGTACAACACGTTAAATACGGTCGTCCGCATGGTCGGCATGAACAAGAACGAAGAGGTAATCAAGACGATTACGGCGCTGTCGAAGCTGTTCCGGATTAGTATCGGCAAAGGAAAAAGCTTAATTCCGATTGCGGATGAGATGGAGCATGCTCGAAATTATTTGATTATTCAACAGATGCGCTTCAAAAATAAATTCGACTATTCCTTTGATATGCAAGAAGAGGCTTTGTCTTGTGTAACCTTGAAGCTTATTATCCAGCCTTTAATCGAGAATGCGCTTATGCATGGCATCGAGCCATCCGTCGATAAGGGGCATATTGTCGTATCTGTTAAGCTTGATGGCAGCGATGTGGTTATTAAGGTGATCGATGATGGGCTCGGCATGTCGGAGGAGCAGCTTGGCAAAATTCTGATGGGAGAAGTCGTTAGCTCGAAAGGATCAGGTGTAGGCATTATGAACGTGCAGGAAAGAATTAGACTATATTTTGGCGAAAAGTATGGTTTGCAATTTGAAAGCGAGCTGGAAGTCGGGACAACCGTCACGATTCGTTTCCCTGCTCGTTTGCCTGAGCAAGTCGAAGGAGGGGAGCAGCCATAATGGTCATGAAAAAAGGAAGCATCATTAGCGTGCTTCTCTTCCTTGCAGCTGCCTACCTGCTATATTCTGCCCTTTATCCAAATGAGCAGGAGCCGAAGGAGGAGCGGGCAGGGAAGACGATTCAGCTTATTCTCCGTACAAGCAAAGGCGACTACTGGCAGAACGTGACGATGGGCGCGCAGGCAGCCGTTCGGGAATTTGGCATCAATCTGCATGTCTCCGCTCCATCGGATGAAGGTGATGTTGCGGGCCAGCTGCAAACGGCGATGCAATCGCTGGAGACAAAGCCTGATGCCATTGTGCTTGGAGCGAATGACGATGGGGCCTTTGAACCGTTTCTGAAGGAGGCTGCCAAGCGGCATATTCCAGTCATTGCAATCGACAGCTTGCTCACTTCAGGAGAGACGGCCTCTTATATAGGCATGGACAATTATGTTGCCGGGAAAGCAGCGGTGCGCGAGATGGCTGGCCAGCTTGGCGGCGAAGGTGACGTAGCTATCGTTGCGTACACCAAAGGGGGCATTAACGGCAAGCTGCGTGAGCAGGGCATTCGTGATGCCGTTGCGGAATATGAAGGCATTCGGCTCGTAGACAGCAAGCCCTGCTCGGATGAATATAGCGAATGTCAGCAAACCGTCAGCGGCATGCTGGATAGGCAAAAGGTTGACGGCATTCTGTCGCTTAATACACAAACATCGATCGGAGCGGCGCTTGAGCTTAAGCGCAGGCAGGCTGGGGAGAAGATTAAGCTGGTCGGCTTCGACAGCTCGCCAGAGCTTCTGGAATTGCTGCAGGAAAATCAATTGCAGCTGTTAATAGTGCAAAATCCGTTCAGCATGGGCTATCTCGGCGTCAAGCATGCGCTTGCGGCGGCGCAAGGAAAGAATGTTTCTGCCCGCGTGGAAATGGATATGGAATTTATTACGGAGGAAAATATGTTTTGGCTGAAAAATCAAAAACTGCTGTTCCCCGTCGTTCAATAATCGAAAGACATGAGGATATTAATAAAAATGATGAGGATATTAAATGTGAATCTATCGCTGTATACGACATAATGAAGCTGTAGTTAATTAATCCACCAGGGGGTCAATAAAAATGAAAAAGTGGACGGCAGCGATTATGATCGGAGCACTTGCGGTTACGGCAGCAGCTTGCGGAAACTCAGACGGAGAGGGAAGCACTAGCGGCTTGCCAAAGGCAGGCGTTGCGATTTATAAATTTGACGATACATTCATGAGCGGCGTTCGTAATGCAATCAATTCAGCGGCAGAAGGTAAATTGGCAGTAGATATCGTAGATAGCCAAAACTCGCAGCCAACGCAAAACGATAAGGTTGATCTATTTATTACGAAAAAAGTAAAAGCGATGTCGGTCAATCCGGTTGACCGTACGGCTGCAGGCATCATTATCGATAAAGCGCAAAAAGCAAACATTCCAGTTGTGTTCATCAACCGCGAGCCGCTTGCTGATGATTTGGCAAAATGGGATAAAGCATACTTTGTAGGCGCTAAAGCGGAAGAGTCCGGTACGATGGAAGGCGAAATCGTTGCTGAGTACTGGAAAGCGCATCCGGAAGCGGATAAAAACGGCGACGGCGTATTGCAATACGTTATGTTAAAAGGCGAGCCGGGACATCAGGATGCTGAGCTTCGGACGAAATTCTCCATTCAAGCGATCCAAGATGCAGGCATTAAAGTAGAGAAGCTGGCTGAAGATACAGCGATGTGGGATCGCGTTAAAGGCCAAGAAAAAATGGCAGCGTTCCTTTCTTCCAAAGGCGACAGCATCGAAGCTGTTCTAGCTAACAATGACGATATGGCGCTTGGTGCAATAGAAGCGTTGAAAGCTGCCGGCTATTTCAAGGACGATAAATTTATGCCGGTTGTCGGCGTAGACGCAACAGATCCAGCAAACCAAGCTTTGAAAGAAGGAACATTGCTTGGAACAGTTCTGAACGATGCAACGAACCAAGGTAAAGCAACAGTTGAGCTTATGCGTGTACTTGCGGCTGGCGAAACGCCAACGAAAGAAAACACAGGCTTTGAAATTACGGATGGCAAATATGTTTGGATTCCGTACCAAAAAGTAACGCAAGAAAGCAAATAATACGAGCAGACAGATGGATGAACAAGAAGCAGGGGAATAACGTCACTTGCGTTGCCCCTGTTTTTTTTCGCCCACTTTCCAGGTGGGCTGGATAAAAGGAGGCTATACGATGGCAAAGCAGCATCCTTATTTGCTTGAAATGAACGGGATTACAAAGACGTTTCCAGGTGTCAAAGCGCTAGATGATGTAACGCTGAAGGTACGTCCCGGCACAGTTCATGCTCTAATGGGAGAGAATGGTGCAGGCAAATCTACTTTAATGAAATGCTTGTTTGGCATATATAAGCCGGATGCCGGTGAGATCTTCTTGGATGAACAGAAGGTCGATATTAAAAACTCAAAAGACGCATTGAACCAAGGCGTCTCTATGATCCATCAGGAGCTACACCCGGTGCCGCAGCGCAGCGTGATGGAAAACATTTGGCTTGGCAGATTTCCGGTAAGAGGCTTTCCCCCTCTCCGGTTCATTGACCATAAAAAGATGTACCGCGACACGGTAGCGTTGTTCGAGGATTTAAATATGACGATTGATCCGAACCAGCTTGTCGGCGAATTGTCCGTATCCAAGATTCAATCGCTCGAAATTGCCAAAGCGGTATCGTTTAATTCGAAAATTATCGTAATGGATGAGCCGACGTCATCGCTTACAGGCAATGAGGTTGAGCAGCTGTTCGCTATTATCAACAAGCTGCGGGCACGAGGCGTCTCCATTATTTATATTTCGCACAAAATGGAAGAAATATTACGCATTTCGGATGATGTGACGATTATGCGCGATGGTAAATATATCGGCACTTGGCCGGCTCCCGAGCTGACTATCGATACGATTATTACCCGTATGGTTGGCCGCGATCTATCGGACCGGTTCCCAGAGCGGACAAACAAGCCAGGCGAGATCATGCTGCGGGTGGATGGCTTAACATCACCTCATGCGCATTCTTTCAAAGATGTTTCGTTCGAGCTGCGTAAAGGAGAAATACTTGGCGTAGGCGGGCTTGTCGGAGCGCAGCGTACGGAGCTGATCGAGGCGCTATTCGGTATTCGTTCCGTGAAATCGGGAACGATTTACAAGAATGGCAAGCCGATTACGGTGAAATCGCCAATTGACGCGAAGAAGCACAAAATCGCGCTGTTAACGGAAGAGCGGCGGGTAACGGGCATTTTCCCCGTATTGTCTGTCATGGAGAATACCGCTATCGCAAATCTGGGGATGTATCAGAATCGCTTCGGCTTCCTAGACGAAGCGAAGATGAGAAAAGAAGCGGCGAAAGGCGTCGAGAAATTCAAAACAAAAACGCCGTCAGTCGATCAGCTTATTCGCAACTTATCGGGCGGCAATCAGCAGAAGGTGCTGCTGGCTCGATGGCTGCTGACCGATCCAGACATTTTGCTGCTGGATGAACCGACAAGGGGCATCGACATTGGCGCTAAATACGAGATTTACAGCATTATTATTGAGCTGGCGAAGCAAGGAAAGAGCATCATTATGATTTCGTCGGAAATGCCGGAGCTCATTGGCATGTCGGATCGCATCATGATTATGTCGGAAGGACGCTCGACCGGCATTTTGGATGGCGATTCGGCGACCGAGCAAAGTATTATGCGGCTGGCAGCACAGACGGGCTAATGATGAAGGATTTAAGGAGGTTTAGGGCAAATGGCCACAGCTAAAGGCTTGAAAGCAAAATATGCATTTTCGCAGAACGCAATTTGGATTGTACTTGTCGTATTAATTTTAATAATCGGAATCATTGATGCCAACTTTTTGTCTATAACAACGCTTAGAGATATGCTGGTGCAGTCTTCTACGAGGGTAATTATTGCACTTGGCGCCGCTTTTGTACTTATTACCGCAGGTACGGACTTGTCCGCTGGACGTGTCGTTGGCCTCAGTGCGGTCGTATCCGCATCGATGCTGCAAATGCCGGATTACGCCAGCAAGTTTTTCCCTAACCTGCCGCAGCTGTCAGTCATCATCCCGATCGCAATTGCGATTATCGTTGGCTTGTTGGTTGGACTCTTGAACGGCTTGATCGTAGCCAAGTTTAACGTTCCGCCGTTTATCGCAACGCTCGGTACAATGGTTGCGGTGTATGGCATGAACTCGCTTTATTTCGATTTGCCGCCTAACCACTCGCAGCCGATCGGCGGCCTGCGCAAGGATTTTACGGAGATTGGAACAGGCGCGATTGGCGACGGTCAATTCTCAATTCCTTATATCGTACTCATCGCTATATTCGTAGCATTCATCGTATGGGTTGTTTTCAACAAAACGCGTCTTGGCAAAAACATGTACGCTATTGGCGGCAACATTCAAGCCGCTCATGTATCAGGCATTAACGTTGCTCGCAACCTGATGTGGATCTACGCGATTGCCGGCGCTTTGTATGGTCTGGCAGGCGTACTGGAAGCTGCGCGTACGGGTGGTGCGTCAAACAACTATGGTAATATGTACGAGCTTGATGCTATCGCAGCTTGTGTGGTTGGAGGCGTGTCGACAACCGGAGGCGTAGGCCGGGTAAAAGGAATCATCGCAGGTGTTCTTATTTTCACCGTCATCAACTACGGTTTGACTTTCATCGGCATCAACCCGAACTGGCAGCTGATCATCAAAGGCTTGATCATCGTCGTTGCCGTAGCATTCGATATTCGCAAATACGTTGCGAAGAAGTAACACGAGCAGGAAATAGGAGCTGTCCCGTAAGGTCGATGACCTGGGGCAGCTCCTTTTTTGCGGTGTAGAGGGGATCTGAAATATTTGTCGAACTAAGTATAGCCAATAATTAACGATAGATTTGGAGCGTGCAGGATGGGCGGTTCTTTTGTGTATATCATATTGATGTTGTTTTTTCTGGGCGGTGCTATCTTCACGGGCTATATCGTTGAGCAAACTTTTCTAGTGATGAATGTATTTGCTTACATAGGTTTTTTTGTTGTTTTAATGTGGAGAAGATCCGTTTCGGTTACTTGGCTGCATTTGCCGATTGGATTATTTGTAGCCTGTTATTGGGTTGCTTGCCTATACGCTGTAGATCTTGAAGCTGCTGTATTAGAAGCATCAAGGGTGTCGAGTCTGATTCCGTTGTCTTTGATGGCAACGATGCTTGCGCGTGAAAAGCTTGCAAAGCTCCTATACCTCTGGCCTTGGATAGGCTCCTTCTTGGTGTTCATCGGTATTGCGTTTCAACTCGAACGACAGGGAAGACTGGAATCTACGCTGCAATATGCCAATGCCCTCGCAATCATTCTTTTGGCAGGAATCCTCATAAGCATGCTTGCATTCGCTAAGACCCAATCCAAGCTTCAGCTATTGTTATTGACAGTCAACGCCGTTGGCTTGCTCTTAACCTTCTCTCGCTCAGTATGGATACTTTGGCTTATCTCAGCAGCTGTGACCCTATTTCTTATTCCGCAATTACGAACAAAAAAATCAATCCTTTACGTGGCAGTTTGCCATCTAGGAAGTCTGATTATCGCCATGTTAATTAAGCAGGATGTTTTGTTCTTTCTTAATCGCGTGGCGAGCATTCAAACAAAAACATCAGAATTTCAAATCCGCTTGGTGTATTGGAAAGATAGTATCCATATGTTTATGGATTATATGTGGGGAGGTACTGGCGGAGGCGGCTGGACGGTGCTTCAGTATGTGTATCAATCTCAGGAGTATTTTGTAAAATTTATTCACAACCACTATATTCAAGTATTTTTGGATATCGGTCTAATAGGCGGACTATGCTGGTTGGCTCTGATTGCTATTTTTATAAAGAATGGACTTTCTGTATGGCATGCGGCTGGAAGCACGAATGAGATAGAAGGCAAAGGCTTATTTGTTATGATCACAATGATGCTCCTGCACGCGGCCTTTGATTTTGACCTGACGTTTCCGCTTATACTCACTTTGCTGATTAGCTTAATGCTTCATATGCCTCAGAAAATAAAGGTGATAAAAGTTAATGGGGTTAAGCTTGCAGCAGCATGCTCGGCTTTAATTTTCGTTGCCTTTTTCTTTGGATGGATGGCTGCCGGCTACCATTGGAAGGAGCAAGCAGTAAGAGCAGTAAGAGCAAATCATCTGGAATATGCACAAGCGCAGCTCGTTCGGGCAGAGCGGGCTATTCCATGGTCGAGCTCGATCCTATATGAATCAGCCAAAATAGATGTACGAATGGGCAATGATTCAGGGGACTCTCGCTATTATGAGCGGGCTGCAAGTAAGCTAGTGAAGGCTAAGCATATGGTAACTCAACAGAAGCTGTATAACGACTTGTTGGATTCTATTATTAAACATCTGAAAAAGCTCTAGTAATCTTAGACCCTATCAGTGCTGCAATCACTAACTCGACAAAAATGTTACATTCGATTTGGAAAAAAATGTTGAGTTTATTGATGAAAAGGGGAGTTTAATGTTTAGACTCATATTTTTGCTTATATGTATTATGATACCTACTGGCTGTGGGAGTTTGAGCAATATGCCATTACCTAATGCTACAGCTGTATCTGAGGACAATGAGACTAATATTCCTGTAGAAGTAATATCTTATAGTTGGGGAACAAAAGACGGTTATGGAGATCCTTCAGATATTATGAAAAATAAAGAGCCTATTGTCGTACCTAAAAACTCGAAAATTAATATATCATTTTATCATCCTCCAAAAGAGATAAGGGCTGTTGAAACAATAAGTAAGAAAGACTTTAAAAATATAACGGTAGTGTCTAACCAAATTAAGGCCTCTGATGTTAGTGGAGTGCATATATATTCTTTTTTTGCAAAATGGTCAAAAGGATCTGTTGCATACGCAATCAAGGTTGAAGTTAAATAATATTTAATATGCATACTTCCCATTTTCCGCTTGAGTAATATGGAAAACGCGCAGAAAGCGCGAAAGCGTTTTACACTTTGTTGGTCAAATAAAAGATAGAATAATGGGAACTCGATAGGCTTCCTATTTTCTTTGCGATTTAATCTGGAAGAAACTGAATCGTGCTTGATCTCTATTTTGTATAAATTTACTAAAAAAATATTTTGAAGGGAAAAAAAGAGTATAAAGACTTAAAAACCTAGATATAGAAAATCATATTTGATAGAATAGAATAGTTATGTAAAAAATTTCAAAAAAGGAGTTTATCGATGAACAAGCCATTCCGCAAGAAGTTTAGTGCTTCAGTAGTAACATTGTTGTTGTTGTCTATGTTAATGCCAATCCTTTCTCATGCAGCTGCCTACATAGGATTCGATTACAACGAAACAACGGGAGAGTTAACAGGGGGAATCTATACAGCTGACCCTGATAACGTGACGGTTGAACGAATCGACGCATCAGGCAAGGCTGTACAAATCGCTGGAAAAGTGTCTTCAAATGCGAGCACACAATACGACGATAACAATACACCTTACAAATGGGTTGCTTATAGCGCGTTTGTTGGCTCGGATACAACAAAGGAAATGAAGATAACAGAAGGAGAAGATAAGAAGGAGTTTGTTATTCCTAAACGTGAAGATGGATCGTATCTTTACGAAGACGAAACCGTTGCATTGGATTTGTACCGGATGAAAACTGCGGAATATCTCTCAGGAAAAAAAGAGAATTCTTACCTCAAGAGTGGAGAAAAGCTCTTTTCGTTCACACCAGAAAAATCAGGCTATCCATTCATTCAAGTAGAGCTGCCCGAAAATAACGGAAAAGGAGCTCGAATTGATCGATCGGCTGCTGTTCCAACAGATTTTGTATTATCAAATAGTAAAATAAATCTAATTGCATACGCATCTGAAGTACAAGTAGACTCATGGTACGATAGCGAGCTGCAAAAAGTGGTGTATAGCGATCATATCTTTACTTTGAAGTTTCCTGTTTCATTAGTGAAGGGCGAGACCTATGAACTTCAGCTGTCGAGCACAAGCGGCGGAAATGAAGTCATACTGCCATCGTCGAAGGAGAAATATAAAGCCGTATTGCGCTATGGAAACTATTTGAAATTTAATAGCTTGGAAACAGGAGCGGACACTTATTATTTCACAAGTGAAAATATAACAAGGTTTAATAACCTCTCCTTTGTTGCTGATTCAACGGGAACAGCTGGCCCTCCCCCGACAGGTGAACCTGGCGGTTCTGGTGGTGGACCTCTAATTGAGGACCCCAATAAAGAAAAGCAAGTTATCACCACGGATAGCTTGAAAAACGGTAAAGACGGCGTCGTGACGGTAGCGATTGCCAAAGATAAGCCGCAAGTTCTGTTGCCTATTACAGCGGCAGAAGCGATTGGCAGCAACAAGCTGCAATTGGACAGCGATGACCTAAGCGTAGAAATTCCAACCAAGGTGCTGGCGAAGCTTCAGGCGTTACTGCCTGCTAGTCAGCTCGAAGGCGCCCAAATCTCATTTGATTATAAAAAGGTTTCGGACGCAGCATCATCTGATCTATTAAGCAAAGCAAAAACGCAAAGCAATGCGGATGTGAAGCCAGCAGGCGATATTTACGACTTCTCGTTGTCCGTTGTAACGAAAGATGGCAAGACAACGGTATTAAGCCAATTTGATGAGCCTATTACGATCAGTCTGAAAGTGGCTGCAGGTCGCAATAAATCTTTGATTGGCGTGTATTATATCGCCGATGACGGCAAGCTGGAGTATGTAGGCGGCAAGCTTGTTGGAGATGAGCTTAAGGTAGATATTCATCACTTCAGTAAATATGCGGTTTTGGAGTATAACAAATCCTTTACGGATGTGGCAGCTAATTATTGGGCAGCCGATATCATTAAAGAGATGGCCGCTAAGCACATTATAAAAGGTATAAGCGCGAATCAATTTGCACCGCAAGCCGATGTAACGCGTGCCGAGTTTGCTGCATTGCTCGTTAGAGCGCTCGGTCTTACAGCGACTGGGCCGGCAGGGTTCACGGATGTGAGCGCTAGCGCATGGTATGCGGAAGCCGTAGCTGCTGCAAGCCAAGCGGGTATTGTTCAAGGTAAGGATGCTGCAACCTTCGCACCAAACGCGAAGATTACGAGAGAAGAAATGTCAGCCCTATTGGTTCGGGCATACGAGCATAAAGCAGGCAGCAAGCTAGCAGTTGGGGCTGAAGCGAAGTTTGCGGATCGCAGCGAAGCTGCAGAGTGGGCACTAGCTTACATCGACACAGCATATGCAGCTGGCTTCATTGAAGGCCGCAGCGGCAATTCATTCGCTCCTAAAGCGCAATTGACACGCGCAGAAAGCGCGAAAGCGATTTACACCTTGCTGGTCAAATAAATAACGTAGAACGGGAACCCGCAAGGGTTCCCGTTCTTCAGGATAGGGATGCCCTTCTGCAATTTTCGTTGCTTTCACCTACGAGCGTCGATAATGCGATGAGCCTTCAAACATGCCCATATCGTTCAGATTATCTCCGAATACGGTTATTTCCTCAGGGTATCCTATATTAGCCGTTGCATTTTTCTTTACATTCCCTTAACATTAATAGTTAAGTAAGCCGTCATTCCTTGACGGTTTATTTTTATTTTCGGAGCAAGTGTTGATTTCTAGGGAGTGAAGGATCTTGAAGCTTATATCTACCCGTTCCAATTACGATAGGTCGCCGTTTATTATTTTATTTGTTGTTATGATGCTGAAAATGGTCCTGTTTCGCCAATTCGTCTTTAATGGCATAGAGGCGGATCGTCTGCTTACGGATGCGGCAGCGGTGCTTGCCTTGTTGCTGGTCGTTGAGATCGTAACCTCCGCGAAGTGGAGAGGGACGGTATTTGGGATACTGGATGCAGTGCTGTCGCTTCTACTTTTCGCTTCTACTATATATTTTAGCTATTATGGAACGGTGCCTACATACACCGCACTGCATGGATTGGATCAGGTGCTGCAAATTCGGACAAGCGTAGGATCGATTATCCAAGCTAAATATTATTTATTTTTTGCAGATGTTATCGTATTTGTTCTGCTGTATATCATTAATCTTGTACGGGGTAAGCGCAGCGAGGGTCGAAGATGCGTTGTCAGGCCATTGATCGCAAGTATGGCTGCTGTTTTGTGCGTTGCTGTATCGGGCGGATACATCTGGTCAGCCAGCTCTATCCCAAATGAGATCGTGCAAGCTGAAAGCTTAGGCTTTCTAGATTATCAGGTTGTCGCTGCGATTAAAGCGAATCAGGAGCAGAACGCAATTAAGAACGGAAGCGTGGAAGAAACGGCTGCTAGCACTGAGGCGCTTCAGACTTCTTATTTTGACCAAGCGGGGGCTGCGATGACAGCAGGTACGCCGAACTACTTTGGTTTCGCCAAAGGTAAGAATGTCATCGTCGTTCAGCTCGAAGCGTTCCAAAACTTTACGATTAATCTTTCGGTTGGAGGACAAGCCGTTACTCCTGTTTTGAATAAGCTGGCGAAGGAGAGCTTCTACTTCCCGCATTTCTTCCAGCAAATCGGGCAGGGCAACACATCGGATGCCGAGTTCATGTCCAACACTTCCATCTATCCGTCAGGCGTTATGGCTATGTCCACCGGTTATGGCAACAGAGTCGTGCCCAGTATGCCAAGATTGCTTGGAGAGAACAGCTATGCCACGAACACGTTTCATATTAATGATGTAACGTTCTGGGATCGCAACCGAATGTATTCTGCTTTAGGATTTGAAACATACTATGATAAGCCTTCTTTTAAAAATGACCATTTTAATTCCTTTGGCGCCTCAGATGAGGAGTTGTACCGGGTCGGATTAGAGAAGCTTCAAGCGCTCGATCAGCAAAATAAGCCTTTTTACGCGCAGTTTGTAACGGCATCCAGCCATCATCCGTTCAAGGTGCCGAGCGAGCTCCAGCGGATTAAGATGCCGGAATCGCTGCAGGATACGCAGCTAGGCGATTATTTAACAGCGATCAATTATACCGATTACGCGCTCGGGAAATTTATAGAGGGACTCAAAGCGAACGGCATGTGGGAAAATGTGGTGCTGGTCGCATACGGCGATCACTCCGGGCTGCAGGCGAAGGATAATGATCCCGCATGGGTCAGCGAGCAGCTGGGCATTAAATATGACGGTCTAGTCAGCCGCTTCAACATCCCGCTATTTATCCATGTGCCAGGCGCAGAGGGTAAAGTCGTTGATCAGGTAGGCGGCCAAGTGGATATTATGCCGACGATTTCTAATTTGGTTGGCATATCCCTCAAGGATGAAGGCTATACGGCCTTTGGCCATGATTTGCTCAATACGACGCAAAATGTAGTCGGTATGCGATATTATTTGCCGACGGGGTCATTTTTCAACAATGAAATTTTGTTCGTGCCAGGCAAAGGATTCGAGGATGGTACGGCCACCGATATTAGGACGAAGGAACCAGTAGCAGATTTCAGCCAATACCGCGAGGATTATGATTATATATTGGAGCTCATGAAGCTTTCGGATGAATATGTCCGGCTGCTGCCGAAGCGAGCGCCTTAATATGCGATAGAGCGCCTCTTGTCCATGAAGGACGAGGGGCGTTTTTTTCATCGAAGAAGCAATTATAAGCTTTAATGCAGGGTGGGAATGAGTTAAGATGGAATTAGGCTCTATCCGATTATTCTATTTCATTAAACGTAAGGAATCGATGAGACATGCGAATAGGTTTTTTTGATTCAGGGATCGGCGGACTTACCGTGCTGGCGGAAGCGCTCAAACGGCTCCCTGACAAGGATTTTCTTTATATGGCGGACACGCTTCACGTTCCCTATGGCACGAAGCCGAAGGAAGACGTGAAGGCGTACATTTTCGATACGGTTGGCAAGATGATGAATGAGGGAATGGATGCGTTAGTCGTAGCTTGCAATACAGCGACTAGCATTGCGATTACGGAGCTTAGGAAGCGATACTCTCTTCCGATCGTAGGCATGGAGCCTGCAGTTAAGCCGGCGGTGGAGATGAACCGTGCAACGGGCAAAAGAGTGCTCGTCTTCGCAACGCCATTAACGCTTCAGATGCCTAAGTATTTTGCGCTCGTCTCCCGCGTGGATGATATGGGAATCGTCGATTCGCTGCCTCTGCCGGAGCTTGTGCATTATTGCGAATCGCTGCAATTTGATAAACAAATCATGAATGAATATTTCAGGTCCAAGCTCTCTAATTATGATTTGAATGATTACGGCATCATTGTACTTGGCTGCACGCATTACCCGTTCTACAAGGATATTTTGCGAGAGCTGCTTCCGGCTCATATCGAGATTGTGGATGGGAATGCCGGGACGGTGAAGCGTCTGCAAGCCTTGCTAAGCCGGTACGGCTTCGCCGGGGGCGGCGGAACCGGAAACGTTCAATTTAGGTGTACGGGCAACGAGCCGGCTTATATCGATAAAATGCAGACGGCGCTGGCTTACTTGCGCGAAAAGGATGCCATGACGGAGACGCTCCCCAATTAACGATGCAAATAGGCGGACGACGCTCAAGCCCTGAGTGCCGTCCGCCTATTCGAGTTTAATGTACTGCCTATTCCGAAGCTTCGGCTTCAATATCCTCCATCATAAGCAGGACAGGGCAGTGGTCGCTTCCCAAAATATGAGTATCGATTTGCGCATCGATGAGCAGCGGGCTCAGCCTGGATGAAGCTAGAAAATAATCAATACGCCACCCAACGTTCCGCTCGCGCACCTTCGGCATGTAAGACCACCAGCTGTACACATCCGCACGATCCGGGTACAAATGTCTGAACGTATCGAGGAACCCAGCCTCTAGAAGCTCCGTCATCTTGCCTCGCTCTTCTAACGTAAAGCCTGAGTTGCCCAGATTCGGTTTTGGATGCTTCAGGTCGATCTCCTGATGCGCCACGTTCAGATCGCCGCATACGAGTACAGGCTTTACGGCATCCAGCTGCTGCAGGTAGCTGCGGAACCGATTTTCCCATTCCATTCTGTAATCCAGTCTCGTCAAGTCGCGCTTCGCATTCGGTGTATATACGTTGACGAGGTAGAAGCCGTCGAACTCAAGCGTAATGACACGCCCTTCGGGCTCCGAGTTCTCCTCTATGCCGTAGTGCACGGATAGAGGCTTTATTCTCGTGAACACAGCGGTGCCGGAGTAGCCTTTCTTAATCGCATAATTCCAATACTGGAAATACGCCTCGCCCAGCTCCATGCTGATTTGTCCGTCTTGCAGCTTCGTCTCCTGCAGGCAAAAGATATCGGCGTCTGTTTCTTTGAAGTAGTCGTTAAAGCCTTTGGTTACGCATGCTCTAAGACCGTTTACGTTCCAGGATACGAGCTTGATCATCATTTATCTCCTTGCGTTTTCTATCATTTATTTACTAGTTTAGCATACAGGAGTACTATTTCAACAAGTATGCAGACGTTTATTATCATTTTTATACCTGTACATACAGCTGTATGTACAGGTTTAAAACCAACTTCTACACTACCATTGACAGCATGGCGGTTTCTTGTTATATTAAAACCAACTAATTCACTAAGAATAATATGGTTTGACTAAATTATATAAGGTCGACCGTTCGAACGGAGGCATTCTCAATTGAGAATGCCTCTTTGTGTTAATAACGAACGGGACGAGAGAAAGGATGAAACTCATGAGCGCGTTACTCGACATCCGGCAGCTCAGCAAGACTTTTCATTCCGGCAAAGGCACCATTTCGGCTCTTCAAAATATTAATCTGGCGGTGAAAGAAGGTGAATTCATTACTGTCATCGGTCCGAGCGGCTGTGGAAAAAGCACGCTGCTCAAAATCGTCGCCGGGCTCGACGTCGATTTTGACGGCAGCGTTAAGCTGAATGACCGGCAGGTGACCGGGCCGGGCATTGAGAAGGGATTTATTTTTCAGGAGCCTCGCTTGTTCCCATGGCTGACAGTCGAGAAGAACATCGCCGCCGACTTATCCCTGCATAAGCCGGAAATCCGTAAGAAGGTGGATGAACTGATCGAACTTGTGCGCTTGAAGGGCTTCGAGAAATCGTATCCGCGGGAGCTGTCCGGAGGTATGGCCCAAAGGGTAGCCATTGCCCGGGCACTGCTACGCAACCCGAAGGTGCTGCTGCTCGACGAGCCATTCGGCGCGCTTGACGCCTTCACGAGAGCGCATATGCAGGAGGTGCTTCTCGATATTTGGCAACAGAACAAAACGACGATGATTTTTGTTACTCACGATATTGACGAAGCGGTATTTCTGGCCAATCGGATCGTCATTCTGAAGCCGCGTCCCGGAACGGTTCAGAAAATTGTCCCCGTGGAGCTGTTGTTTCCGCGCAAGAAATCGAGTGTCGCCTTTCAGGAGCTGCGTTATAAGGTAATCGGCGAATTCGAGAGAATCGAGGAACTGGAGCTAGTCGAAAGCGGCGCAGGCATCTAGCGGCCAAATGAAGGGAGGATACTAGAATGAGCGCATCGACCGAAATCACGAAACCCGGAGGCTACAAGCGAACGACGGTTTTCTTGCTGGGTTCGCTTCTGCCCCTCGCGCTTCTTGTTTTCTGGCAGGTGCTGGGCGAGCTTGGGGTTATTTCGACCTTGTTGTTCCCGACGCCTGTAACAATTGCCAAAGCTTTCGGTAAGCTTGCTGCCTCGGGTGAGCTGTGGGAGCACTTTCGAATCAGCGTTGCCCGCGCTGCGCTTGGTTTTTTCCTTGGCGGTGGGTTCGGGCTTCTGTGCGGTATTCTTGTAGGACTGTTCCGCCGGACTGAGCGGGCATTCGATCCAACCGTCCAGATGATTCGAATGATTCCGAGTCTGGCGGTAGCGCCACTGTTCGTCATATGGTTCGGAATCGGGGAAGAATCGAAAGTGCTGCTCATTGCCAAAGGCGCCTTTTTCCCGCTTTATATCAATGCTTTTCTCGGTATCCGCAATGTGGATAACAAGCTGTTTGAAGTGGCGAGGGTGCTCGGCTTCAGCCGGTTTAAGCAGTTGATTCGGCTCGTCATTCCGGCTGCGCTGCCGAACATACTTCTGGGGGTGCGCCTCTCGATTGGAATCTCTTGGCTCGGATTGGTCGTGGCGGAGCTCATGGCTTCTACCTCGGGAATCGGCTATCTGATGTCGGATGCGAGGCAGTTTAGCAAGACGCCAATCGTATTTGTAGGTATTATCATTTTCGCAGTCGTCGGGAAGCTGACCGATTCGCTCGTCCGTTTGTTGGAACGAAGGTGGCTGAAGTGGCGCGACAATTATCAAGGCTAGGAGGCGATGCATCGTTATGAGCAACCAGGTGGAAGTGCTTGTCCAGCCGATAGGCAGAACAAATGAACGGAAGTCCTCTTGGTCCGTCTTGAAATGGAAAGCGAGAGTAAACGATTTTATTATCGGATCGATCCTTCCTGTAATCATAGTGATTGTTTGGCAGCTTGCGGGCAAGCTGGGGTTTATTTCCACCTTCTTCCTTCCCACACCGGCCATGATACTGGAGTCATTCAAAGAGATGATCGTGTCAGGCGAAATAGTCATCAATTTGAGCATCAGCATACAGCGAGCGGCGGCCGGTTTCGCCATAGGAGGCAGCTTGGGCCTGCTGACCGGCCTGCTCGTCGGATTTTCCCGGAAAGCGGAGCATGTGCTCGATCCGAGCTTCCAAATGCTGCGGATGGTGCCGCATCTGGCGCTCGCGCCGCTCATCATTTTATGGTTCGGATTCGGTGAGACGTCTAAAGTCTTCATTATCGCAAACGGGGCGTTCTTCCCGATGTATATCAACACGTTCGCGGGAATACGCAGCGTAGATAACCGTCTGTTCGACGTCGCGGGCGTGCTGGAATTCAGCCGGTTCAAACAAATTACGCGGCTCATCCTGCCCGCCGCTTTACCGAACATCCTGCTCGGAGTGCGGCTTTCCTTGGCCGTCTCATGGCTTGGCCTTGTTGTCGCCGAATTGATCGGTTCACAATCGGGTATCGGATTTTTGATCAACATCGGGAAGCAGAACTCGACGACGGAAGTCATTTTTGTCGGGGTCATTATTTTCGCAATCGTCGGCAAGCTGTTCGATTATCTTGTGCGGCTGTTGGAACGACGCTGGCTGCACTGGCGAGACAATTACAGGGGTTAAGCTTGATTGGTTTCATTTGTCGCACATGGCAGATGTGTTCCATAGATCAATAATGAAAAATAGGAGGCAAGGAAAATGAGTGAAACGAGTGTAAAGGCGGTCGATCTTCAGTTGGATGCCGATGTATTGGTCATTGGCGGGGGACCTGCGGGCACGTGGGCGGCGATTACTGCAGCATCCAAAGGCGCGAAGGTAGTGCTTGTGGATAAAGGATACTGCGGATCGAGCGGCGCCACGGCGCCTTCGGGTACTGGGGTGTGGTACATCAAGCCGGACGCTCAGCTGCGTGAAGAGGCAAAGCAAAGCCGTTTCGGGCTGGGAGGCCATCTGGCAGAGAATGGGTGGATGGATCGGGTACTCGACCGGACCTACGAGAATATGAACAAAATCGCCGAATGGGGCTATCCGTTTCCGCTCGATGAGAACGGCACCCAATACCGGAGAGGGCTTCAAGGACCGGAATATATGAAGCTGATGCGCAAGAAGGCGCTGAAATCGGGCGTGAAAATATTAGACCACAGTCCCGCGCTGGAACTGCTGGCGGATGAGCATGGCGTTGGCGGAGCGACCGGCGTCCGCACGCAAGCGGGCGACACCTGGACCGTGCGCGCAGGGGCAGTCATTATCGCATCCGGCGGATGCGCCTTCCTCAGCAGGGCGCTCGGCTGCAACGTACTGACGGGAGACGGTTACTTGCTCGCCGCGGAAGCAGGAGCGGAGCTCTCGGGAATGGAATTTTCGAATGCTTACGCGATTTCACCCACATTCTCGTCGGTGACCAAAACGGCTTATTACAAATACGCCAGCTTCTATTATGAGGACGGTTCGGTTGTGGAAGAAGCCGGATCGAAGCGGGGCCGTTCGGTTATAGCCCGCAACCTGCTGCAAGGAAGGCAAGTATACGCGAGTCTCGATCAAGCGCCGGATGATATTCAGCCGCTGCTGCGCGTCGGGCAGACCAATTTCTTTCTGCCGTTCGACCGGCTCGGCATCGATCCGTTCAAAGACAAGTTCCCGGTCACGCTGCGTTTGGAAGGAACCGTGCGAGGTACCGGAGGAATTCATATCGCCAGCGAGCACTGCGCCACCAAAGTGCCCGGATTATACGCCGCCGGCGACGCCGCAACGCGCGAGCTGATCTGCGGCGGCTTCACCGGTGGCGGCAGCCATAATGCGGCTTGGGCGATGTCTTCGGGATCGTTCGCAGGTGAAGGGGCGGCCGCGTATGCTCAAAACCTCGGCGTGAAAAAGGAATTCCGCCGTTTGAAAGGCTTGTCCTCCTCTCCACTCTCCACCAAAGCAGTGGATCAATCCGCTCCACGGAAGACGGAGGAATACGTTCGTTCCATCCAAGAGGAAGTCATGCCGTACGACCGCAACCTGTTCAGAACGGAGAAAGGGTTGGATGGTTCGATCGAGCGCCTCGAGAGTATCTGGAACGAGCTGCGCGGCAAAGCCGTAACCTTGAATTCTGATGGGGTCAAAGCCCGCGAAGCGGCGGCCATGACCGCGACCGCCCGGTGGATGTATCATTCCGCACGCGTTCGTACCGAAACGAGAGGAATGCACAAACGGGAAGACTTCCCGCAATTGGATAATGAGCAGCGCTACCGATTGGTAAGCGGCGGGCTGGATCATGTGTGGGTCAAGACGCAGGAAGTTCAGAAGGAGGCCGTCATAAATTGATTGAAATCATCAGCGAGTCAAAATGCATCGAGTGCAACCAGTGTGTTAATGTCTGTCCCACGAATGTTTTTGACCGCGTAGAGAACGGCATCCCGCTCATCGCGCGGCAAAGCGACTGCCAAACCTGCTTCATGTGCGAGTTGTATTGTCCGGTGGATGCGCTCTATGTGGCGCCGGATTCGGAAGCCGTCATTCATATAAGCGAGGAGGAAATCGTGCAGAAGGGGCTGCTCGGCGGTTACCGGGAGAAAGTCGGCTGGGGGCAGGGACGAACGCCGGTATCCAGTCACGAATATATGTTTCAATTGTCTGTTAAAACAAGATTTTAATCAACATGTATAGAGACTTGAGAGGAGAGAAACAGAGATGACAAAGAGGGGAAAAGGAGGCCGTGAGGCATTGCGTTTCACAGGCATTCTTGCTTTTGCACTTATACTGCTTTTCATTCAGGCATGCGGAAATAAAAGCGGAAGCGACGGCAAGCAGGAGGACTCATCCGCGGCAAGCGGAAACGCCGGCGTGACGGCCGCTTCCGGCGGTGCCAAGAGTGATGTTCCCGCTGTTCTGAACTATGGCTATATCGGCACGAACAAGCTGAATTTGCCTTCCGGCGCGGAAGGCTGGGGATTCTATAAAGGCATCATTCAAGCGGAATTGAAGAAATACGGCATCACCGAAGTGAAGCTGACCGGCTTTCCGAACGGACCTGACCAAAGTGAAGCGCTCATCGGCGGCAGGCTCGATTTCGGCGGCTTGGGCGATACGCCGGCCATTCTGGCCCACTCGTCCGGAGCGAAAACCCGGGTGATCGCGCAGGTCTCGACCGAATTAATCGGCTATTTGATCGGCAAGAAAAACGGTCCCAAGACGGTTAAGGACCTCCAAGGGAAGACGATTGCCATTCAAAAAGGCTCCTTTATGCACCGTTATATAGTCGGGCTTCTGAAAGAGGAAGGCGTAACGGACTACAAGCTGGTTCATCTGCTTCGCCCGGACGCCGAAGCGGCGCTTGCGCGGGGCGAGGTGGATGCCACGACGAACAACGGCGTCAATGCGCTCAAGCTGATCGACCAGGGCTTTACGCATCTGGACGATGCGACGAGTCATCCGGATCTTTATGGATCGAGTGTAACTGTCGTATCCGAGGATTATTTGAAAAAGTTCCCGGATTTCCCTAAGATATGGAACGAAATTCGGTTGAAGGCACTGGAGGACCTCAAGCAGCATGAGGATGAATATTACAAGTTTGCGGCGGAGATCGGCGGCACGACACCGGAGCTGGCTAAGAAGACGGCCCCGATCAGTATAATAAAGGATGTTCCCTTTACCGACGCCGGTCTCAAGCTTCTCGATGGAACGAAGAAATTCCTTGTGGACGAGAAGCTGGCCGACAATAATTTTGACCTGAACGATTGGATCTTGAAATAATTGACGTACCGAAAGAAAAGTTGTCACGCAATGCGAACGTGTTAACTCTGAAGATACGAAAAAACGTAAGAGTGAAATAGACGCGCTAATGGATGAATTATTCGAATAGAAACACGCTCACTTTTAGACAATGAACTGTAACCCGCAAGAAGGACACATGGAAAACAATGTCCTCTTGCGGGTTATTTATGTTTTATCAAAGTGGCGGCTGCACTGCTGCGAACGCCAATCGCGCGGCTGGACGCGTTCTGAATTAATCTATTGAATAACCATGTCCGTCGTAATTCACATCAAATTCTGCAGCATATTTTTCGCTTTCTATATCTTCATCTATTACTACCTTCTTTTCAAGTTTCTTACTCACGCTTCCAATAGAGTTGTCATTGTTAGTGCACCCAGTTAAAAAGACTAACATAAGTAATATGATCGTCCTCATAAAAACTCATCTACTAAATGGTTCTCCTAAAGAAAGATACGATTTTGCTAATATTACCTTACCATATTTTGTTACGTTATTCTGCCCGTTGAGCTTGTTTCATATCGTTAAGCGTTAACATGATTAAATAGAACACTTTATAAAGCGCGGTTGAATACCATGCGAAACAGGCCGTAAATGTAGCGCAGCGGGTAAAGCTCGGACAGGCGCAAGCGTAAGCTTGATGGGGCTAAAAGGAATGAAGGGGCAGCGTGATGCTTGCCTCTTTTTTGGTGTGCAAGGCTTCTGTTGGCAAGCAAAAGAATAAGAGATAAGATAGGGCTAGAGTGATGCATTTATCTTTTACTATGGAATTGCAAAGGGGAGCTAAGGCAAATGATGCTGAATATAAATCAACGCTTGCTGCAGATGGAACAGGAAGAGCAGGAGCTTCGCTTTGAGACATTTTCGAATGATACAGCATTGGCGTTAGGTTTGGAGATCGTGGAGGAGGCACGGCGGAGCGGCAAGCGCATCACGGTTGATATTACCCGGTCGGGCCAGCGATTATTTCTGCATGCCATGGAAGGAACAACGGCTGAGAACGAGGATTGGATTCGCCGTAAAAATAATGCAGTAAAACATTTTGGCACAAGCTCTTGGCATGTGGCCTGCAGGCTTCGCAATGAGGGAACGACGATGGAGGAGAAGCATGGGCTTCCGCTTGCTGATTACGTGGGAGCAGGAGGGGCATTCCCGCTTATCGTTGAGGGTGAGGGGCAGATCGGTACGATTACCGTTTCCGGCTTGCCGGATCAGGAAGATCATGATCTGCTTATTTCCGCACTGCGACGTTATTTATTGAAGTAGCTAATGACGCTTTAGTTTAAAAGCCAAGTAATGATTCCAACTAATATAAGCGGACATATGTGGGCTTGGAAGGCGGGAATTGAAGTGGACGCTGCAAGCTTGAGAACATTTTGGAAGTCGTATTTGACCGGTTTGCAATTGCATGTGGCCGTAGTTGAGTATACGAAAGTACCGCTCTCGTGGAATGACGACAATTACACGCCTGACGTGAATAAGCTCTATTATATTCAAGAGGGCGAAGGGTACATAAAGGTTGGGGACCGCATCTATTATCCGAAGGCTGGCGATCTATGCTTGCTGCCGGCGGATGTGACCCAATCCTATGGCACGATCAATACGAATACTTTCGGCAAATATTGGTGCCATTTTACGGCGAAGCTGGGCAATTTCAATCTTTTTCAAATGCTTGAGCTGCCAGTCATATTAACGGTAACCGATCATCCGGCATTAAAAGATAAATTTGATCGTCTTAAGGATCAACATAAGAGCGAGGAATGGACGGCTGACTTGCATGTACAGGCGACCTTCCTCGAGATCATGGCGATGTTTCTGGAGCAGACCGACCGGGTTACGATCAACACGCCGACAACAAGCTCATTTGAGAAGATGAACGTCGTGCTTACTTATATCGAAGAGCATCTTTCCGAGAACATTTCGGTCGATACGCTGGCACAGCTGGTACATTTTCACCCCAATTATTTTATACGCATGTTCAAAAATACGACCGGGCTCTCGCCGATTCAATATGTGAACCGCAAGCGTATGGACAAGGCGAGAGGGCTGCTTTCCTTTACTGCTCTAAGCATTTCAGCCGTGGCTGAAGCGCTGGGGATGGATGCGACATACTTCTCGCGGCTCTTTAAGGAGTACACGGCGCTGTCGCCAAGCGAGTATAGGGAGCTTTTGCTCAAATAGAGCTTCATGAGCCAAACTAATAAGCAAAGAACCGTGGCTAAATGGCTACGGTTCTTTGCTCATGCAGATCAAGGATAAAAGGCGTTCGCGTGCGTCGTAGTTGTACACCAGCGCGCATTAAAGAGCGACTTGATTAGAATATCCTTCGCTTCCTCCGTACCGATATAACGGAGCGCTTCGAGCGCATGCGCCCGTACGTAGCGGTTCTCGTCTTCGAGCGCTGCCTCCAAAGCGGGAACGGCTGCAGCAGCAGCGGAGCCAAGCTTTGATAACGAAAGGCCGGCCGTAAAGCGAACCTGAGCATCCTCATCCGCTAGGCAAATGATTAAGCCTTCAACCGCGACTGCACAGGTTGACTCGATCATCCCAAGTGCTTCAGCGACCGCGCTGCGTATGGCAGCGGAAGGGTGGGACAATAAGCGAGCAAGCCTTGGAAGCGCAGAGTCCGCGAATTGACGCAGCTCGCCAAGCGCGAATACGGCATGATAGATTGTTTCCTCGCGATCCTGGTCCAGCGCGGCAATTAATTCGTCGACGGCGTCCGGGCCAGCTGCCGACAAACCGTAGGCAGAAACGCGCGATACGTCCACACTTTCATGATGAAGCCCGGCGAGCAAGGCGGCTACGCCTTTATGGCCATACCTCGCCAGCTCATAAGCTGCGTTCAGCGCAGTTGGCTCGAATCTATCTTCTAAACCATGTGTGAGCTCTATAAGCTGTGAAGCATCCTCATCACGTGAATTGGCTATACTGCCGACGCTGCCCGACAGCCAGTTCCACGTTTCTTCCCATAACGTTTCATGGTTTGCAATGGGCAGCGCAAGATCGGGGGGCTCTTGCCACTCTATAGTCTGATTGTCCCAAGAAGGCGCGGTGGGAGCTGACGTGCGCATAAATTCGAACTTCAGCATATAGCGGGCGCTGCCTAACACATTTGGCGTTGAACGATGCCAAATATCGTAATGAATGAGCGCGAATGTGCCTGCTTCACCGTTAGCATAAGCTTCCCCTGCGGGATCATCGGAGACGAAGGTGCGTGATTCGTAATTTTGCGTGCCTGGGAGTACGCTGGTAGGTCCAAGCTCAAGCGGCGTGTTTTGCGGAAAATACATAATCATGGCCCACCATGGATGGTGGCTGCGCATCCGTGAGTAGCCCCAGTAGCTGTCCTTATGCCAGCCGCCGGCAACGGGCTGCGCGTTATAATGGCCGTGTCTATGCGCATGCAGCATATAGTTCGGCCCCAGCACGCTCGTCAATGCGCCTGTAATGACGGGGCTGTCGAATACCTGCTGAACTTCACGGATTCGCGGCAGCAGGTTATTGCCAGGATTCCCTTCATCGTTGTATACCCGTGTAAGCTCCTCGGTCATCGCGAGGTGGAACGATTCAGGGAAGTCTGTTTTTAAGATCAGAAATCCTTCCGTAATAAACTTTCTCATTTGCTCATCCGTCAGTAACAGCGGTGATTGCTTCATGTGTTCGATATCCTCCTAAGAAGTTTTTATACACCGATTATAGGAGATGCCGCGCAATTGCTACATACACGAAACTAAGTGAAGCTTGCATAAAACTAACTTCCTGCCTTAAGTGCGCCGATAAAAACAAGACTATTTCATCAGCCTCTTGATTCATTTTATTTTGCCAGCATAGGGAGGAAAGTTAGGCCTGAAATGAAACGCTGGACAATTGGACATAAATGAGAGTGTATAGTCATGGAAGTTGAATATCGATATAATAGCCTTATTCAAGGTTTAGGAGGATACGGGTCATGGACTTGAACTACTATAATACCTTTATTACGGTGTCAACAGACTGTCCGGTGGAGATCGGCACAGTGCCGCCTGACAAGAAGAGCGGACGGACGAAGCCGAGCCTCGAATATGAGCTGGCAGCCAATCAGCCTTACAGATATACGCAGGAAGAGCTGTTATACGAAGTACATATTCGGCATAAGGGACTTGCAGAGGAGCTCGAAACAAGAGGGACGGAGATTTGGGATGAGTTTTTCTCGAAGCCGATGGCTTGTTTAAGGGCTTCTATGCTGCCGAAGAAATATGGCTGGGGCATCCATTTTAATGAAGCGGGCAAGCTGGCACTCGTGCCTAAGGAATCGGCTGAATACCATCAGTTTGCTGAAGGCGGACGCGACAATGTGACCGTGCTGAAAGGGATGCGGAGCAGCAAAAAATAAAGCGGGATTGTAAACGGCAGCAGAAACCTAACATGACGCTCCGGATGAAGGGCTACGTTGCAGATAGGCATCAGAATCGGCTTGTACACTCCAAAATGAAGCGGGAGCTTGGGTTTCATAGGTTAGGAACAAGTAAACGAGCAGCATGGGGATGTTCCCATTCCGTGCGAACACTTTTGGGACAGCCCCTTTATTAAATAGTTAAATCTAATTCGAGAGTGCTCTAACGACGCTTAATTATAAAAGAAATGATTATAAAAACTAATCCTAATGCCCCAATATATTTGTAGTATTCAGGAAGATCATTTTTGATTAATCCACCACCTGAGAGTGATACATAAGTACAAGTATACATCATTACCGCACTACAAATGAAGCCTCCCCACCCGCCAGTAATTAATCCCCAAAGTGCGCACATTACCACACTACTATTTTCCGAAAATTAATTTGCGCGCGCCAATACTCGAGTGAAATAGTCAAGCGGTGAAGCATGCTGCGCCATGGCAAGGATAACGCACGGTTCATCAATGCATAAAGAAGAACCATATAGGTAATTATGAGAGTGCCTTATTTATAAAAATTTGAGACAAAAAACTTAAATTATATAATTCCTATGAGAATTATCGGAAAAAAGATTGACACAACACCACCAGCGTTATAAAATCCATGTAGTCGACCATTCCATAAATTACAAAGAAAGAATAGTGAGGGGTAATAATATGAAGAGAATAAGCACACTAACATTATTGATAGCACTAACCGTATTGCTGCTGGCAGCTTGCGGCGCCAAGAAAGACAATAGCAATGGAGGCACACAGGAGCCAGAGGTAAGCCCTACTGCGGAGACTTCGAATTCGGCAGAGGCAGCACCGGGGCAAGCGGCTTGGGATGCGATTAAAGCGAGCGGCAAGCTCCGCATTGGTACAGAGGGCACATATGCGCCATTTACATTTCATGACGAGTCAGGCAAACTCACCGGCTTCGATGTTGAGATTGCAGAAGAGGTTACTAAGCGGCTTGGCTTAAAGGCTGAATTCATTGAGACATCGTGGGATTCCATTATCGCTGGCCTTGATGCTGAGCGCTTTGATACTATTTTCAACCAAGTGGGCATTACAGATGAACGGAAAGAGAAGTATGATTTCTCGGATGATTATATCGTTTCCAAAGCAGTTCTGATCGTAGCTGAAGATAATACGGATATTAAAACGTTCGCGGACCTGAAAGGCAAGAAAGCGGGACAATCGTTAACGAGCAACCTCGCTGATATTGCACGCGAGAATGGGGCAGAGATTGTAACGACGGACGGTTTCAACCAAGCGATCGATCTGCTTGCATCGGGGCGTATCGATGCTACCGTAAATGACGGACTATCCTTCTTGGATTTAAAGAAACAAAAGCCTGACCTGCCGCTTAAAATCGTTGCTGAAGCACCGGATGCAGCCAAGAACGCCGCTCTTTTCAGAAAAGGAAACGAAGCGTTAATTGAAGCGGTAAACGGTGCGCTTGCCGAGATTAAGAGCGATGGCACTTACCTGAAAATCTCCGAGAAATATTTTGGAGCAGACGTCTCTAAATAATGAATGCTGCCTTGCTGACTAACAGCCCACAGGCGTAAAGGATGTTTATCATATGAATGATCGTCAAATAGAGATTCTTATAGATTCACTGCTGCCCCTGCTTAAAGCAGGGGTCCTTTTTACGATTCCGCTAGCATTAGTTTCATTTACTCTTGGTCTCATTTTAGCTGTTGCTACTGCTCTTGCAAGACTATCCACCATAAGAATACTGCGGCTTGTTGCACGCTTCTATGTATGGATCATTCGCGGAACACCGCTGCTTGTCCAATTGTTTATTATTTTCTACGGTCTTCCTTACGTTGGAATTATATTAGATCCGTTTATTGCAGCTGTCATCGGCTTCTCGCTCAGTGTAGGCGCCTACGGCTCCGAGATTGTGCGTGCGGCAATTCAGTCAATCCAGAAAGGCCAATGGGAAGCCGCATATTCACTAGGGATGACAAGGTGGCAGGCGCTTCGGCGGGTCATATTACCGCAGGCGGCTCGCGTGTCGATTCCGCCGCTTGGCAGCTCGTTCATAAGCCTGGTAAAGGATACATCTCTCGCAGCTACCATTACTTATGTGGAGATGTTTCGTGTTGCGCAAAACATTTCTGCAGCAAAGTATGAGCCTCTTATTATTTATAGCGCGGCAGGGGCCATCTATCTCTTGTTCTGCTCTGTACTGTCGTGGCTGCAGGATGTTACCGAGAAACGATTGGCACGGTATTCTTCAAGCTAAGGGAGAGGAAATAGATGATTGAAATACGCAATTTGCATAAATCCTTCGGCTCTTTGGAAGTTCTGAAGGGAATTGATTTGACGTTGGAGCGGGGCAAAGTGCTCGCAATAATAGGGCCCTCCGGTTCGGGCAAGACGACGCTGCTTCGATGCTTCAATTTTCTAGAAGTGCCTGATCGAGGCATATTAACGGTCGGTAAGCAGACGTTGAATTTTGAGGCGGGCAAGAAAGTTCGGGAGAAGGAAGTCGTAGCCCTGCGCAAGCAAACGGGTATGGTGTTCCAGTCGTTTAACCTTTTTCCACATAAGACAGCTATTGAGAATATTATGGAAGCGCAAGTGACAGTGCAGAAGAAGAGCAAGTCAGACTCTCGGCAACGCGCCGCAGAGCTGCTGGCTAAGGTCGGCTTAGCCGATAAGGCTGAATTTTACCCGCATCAATTGTCAGGGGGACAACAACAGCGGATTGCTATTGCCAGAGCAATGGCTGTTGATCCGGAGGTGCTGCTGTTCGATGAGCCGACATCAGCGCTTGATCCCGAATTGGTTGGCGAGGTGCTCAAGGTTATTAAGCAGCTAGCTGCGGACGGGATGACGATGGTCATCGTCACGCACGAGATGAAGTTCGCAGCGGATGTAGCGGATCGCGTCATTCTCATGGATGGCGGAGTTATTATTGAAGAAGGGCCGCCGGAGAATGTTTTGGAAAATCCACAGAGCGCACGCGCTATTCAATTTTTGAATCGATTGGCCAGCTATGAAATCTAATGGATGAACAAACGAAAGAGGGGATGCTGCGCAGGCTTGCAGCATCCCCTTTTTAATCATTTATATCTTAAATCTCCCGATCAAAGCATGCAATTCTTGCGCCAGCATGCTGAGCGACTCCGCGGAGGAAGTGACTTCCTCCATTGATGCCAGCTGTTCTTCGGAAGCAGAAGCTACGTTTTGCGTGTTGTCAGCTGCTTCCCTTGCAATGAAGGCTAGCTGAACAACAGTAGCTGTTACTTGCTCGCTGGAAGCTGACATTTGCTCGGAAGCAGCTGATACCTCTTGTACTTGATCCGAAACCTGCTCCATTTGCGTCATAATATTTTGGAAGATTTCACCTGTTAGCTGAACGGCTTTGGTACCTTCATGTACTTCTTTATTTCCCTGATGAATCGAAGTTACTGCGAGCTGGGTCTCAGACTGGATCGACTTGATTAGCGTGGATACCTGTTCGGCTGCCCTGAGCGTCTGTTCAGCCAGCTTTCTGACTTCCCCGGCAACGACGGCAAACCCGCGTCCATGCTCGCCAGCCCGTGCCGCCTCGATCGCCGCATTGAGCGCCAGCAGATTCGTCTGCGTGCTGATGCTGCTGATGACATCGATAATTTTGCCGATTTCCTGCGACTGCTCGTCCAGCGTGTCCATAATACGGGCGGATTGATCGACGGAATCGCGAATGGACAGCATTTGTTGAACCGTCTTTTGGATGATTTCATTGCCTTCAAGCGTCTTGCTGGATACTTGAATCGAAGACTCGGACACCGCTGATGCCGACTCTGCAATTCTCTGAATGCCGATGGCCATTTCCTCCATCGCTCTTGCCGTCTCATCGGCGCTTTGCACCTGTGTCTCGGAGCCTTCGGCAACGACCTGCATCGATTCGGCAATCATCTCGGTAGCCTTGCTTGTCTGATCTGCACTCGCCATCAGCTGCTCAGAGGTGGAGGCGACATGAAGGGAGTGGCCTGATACTTCAAGAAGCATCGATTGGATCCGCACAATCATCTGATTGAACTGGTTCGTCATTTGTCCGAATTCGTCTTTGCTTTGGAGAGATAGGGTTTGTGTGAAGTCTCCTTCTGCAAGTGTGAAGGACAACTTGTTCACCTTTTGGATATTCACCGAAATAAATCTACTATACAACCAAATCGTTGCGGTAATAATGCAGATGCCAATGAGGCTGACGATCAACAGTATCCTCATCATTTTGGATATCGGTTCCTTAAACTCCTGATCCGGGATGATGAGCAGCAAGGTCCATTCCAATTGCGGAATTTTCTTATAGTAGACATGATTCATTCCCTTGTCGTCGGAATAAGTCGCTTGCCCGTATGCGTTGCCGAGCAGAGTATCGGACAATGAAGCGAATGATGTATTGGGATCCTGACTGACGTTCATCTTCATAATTTTATCCGGCTCTGGACCTGCTATGTACTGATTTTGCTTATCGAGCAAAATGGCCCACCCGGTATTTCCAACCTTCGTCTGGTTTACAATGTCTTGGATCGTGCTCAAGTTGAAATCAGCAGTTACTATGGCTAGCAATTGCTTGTTCACGTCATAAGCGGGAACGGCTACCGTTGTCATTGTAACTCCGATGATTTCGTCATAATACGCACTTGAATATGCGGTGCTTGCGGCTGCGTTAATGCCTGTTTTGTACCATTCCTGATTCAGATAATCGAATTCCGGATTACTGTATTCCTGCGTATACACAAGCTTGCCCTGATCCTTGTATCCGTAAGTAGAAGCATATTTCTTCCCTTGCTCGAACTGGTTCGGCTCGAAGAAAATGCCCATGCCTGATGTGTCGTCGTTTGATTGAAGCACGCCTCCCAGCATTTGATTGTACTGATCAAGCGAGAAGTCGGAAGCGTAGGTTTCAAAGGTTCTAGTTAAAACCTCTGCCGTTTTGGTATGGGCAATAAACCGGTTATTGAGCCGATCGATCGTTCCGTTTAACTGCTCAGTCATCGTGCTCTCGATCTGCTCGAGAATCATCTTATTCGAATAGAAATAAGAGAGGGTCGACACAGCAATAAGCGTTAATAGAACCAACGGCAAAATGATGACTAACGTTTTTGTTCGAATGCTTTTCATAAAAACCTCCATTTATTTGTAAACCTGTATTGAAGGAAACCTTTTGGATTTCATTTACATAAAATAGTATTAGACAAAAATAGACAAAATCCTTCCATTTTCGATATATTTTCTCTTAATTATTTTTTGGAGATTGTATTCTTTTAACGAAACAAACATATTCAAAAAAAGAGAAAAGTCGGGCAAAAAACGTAGACCATTACGTTTTTACCCGACCTGGATAGAATGAGCTTGTATTTGCAGTAATGTATTATTTTTTCTTATATCTTGAATTTTCCGATCAAACCATGCAATTCCTGCGCCAACATGCTGAGCGACTCTGCGGAGGAAGTGACTTCCTCCATCGAAGCCAGCTGTTCCTCGGAGGCGGAAGCTACGCTTTGCGTATTGTCAGCTGCTTCCCTTGCTATGAAGGCGAGCTGTACGACCGTTGCTGTAACTTGCTCGCTGCAAGCTGACATTTGCTCGGAAGCAGCCGATACCTCTTGCACTTGATCCGAAACCTGCTCCATTTGCGTCATGATGTCATGGAAGATCTCGCCTGTTAGCTCAACGGCTTTGGTGCCTTCATGCACTTCCTTATTCCCTTGATGGATGGAGGTTACTGCACGCTGTGTCTCAGACTGGATCGACTTGATTAGCGTGGATATCTGTTCGGCCGCTCTAAGCGTCTGTTCAGCCAGCTTCCTGACTTCGCCGGCTACAACGGCAAACCCGCGTCCATGCTCGCCAGCCCGTGCCGCCTCGATCGCCGCATTGAGCGCCAATAGATTCGTCTGCGTGCTGATGCTGCTGATCACATCGATAATTTTGCCGATTTCCTGCGATTGTTCATCAAGCGTGTCCATGATATGGGCCGATTGATCGACGGAATTACGAATGGACAGCATTTGTTGCACTGTCTTTTGTATGATTTCGTTTCCTTCAAACGTCTTGCTGGACACAATAACGGAGGATTCGGACACCGCTGATGCCGATTCAGCAATTCTCTGAATGCCGATGGCCATTTCCTCCATCGCTCTGGCCGTTTCATCGGAGCTTTGGACCTGAGCCTCGGAGCCGGCGGCAACGACCTGCATCGACTCGGTTATCATCTCGGTTGCCTTGCTTGTCTGATCGGCGCTCGCCATAAGCTGCTCGGAGGTGGAGGCAACATGCAGGGAGTGGCCCGAAACTTCATTCAACATGGATTTAATGTGTAAAATCATCTGATTAAACTGGGATGCCATTTGCCCAAATTCATCTTTACCTCGGATTTTCAATGATTGCGTGAAGTCCCCTCCGGCTAATGTTAAAGACAAAAGGTTCACTTTCTTGAGATTATTTGCGATAAATTGACTGTACAGCAAAATCGTTACGGTAATAATTGCAATCCCAATCAGGCTCACGATTAATAGTATTTTCATCATCTTCAACAAAGGCTGCTTTAGCTCCTGATCTGGCATGATGAGCATCAAGGTCCATTCCAATTGGGGAATTTTCTTGTAGTAGACATGATTCAGTCCCTTGTCGTCAGAATAAGACGCTAGTCCGGAAGCGTTGCTGAGCAGAGCATCGGACAATGAAGCGAATGATGAGTTAGGGTCCTGGCTGACGTTCATCTTCATAATTTTATCCGGGTCCGGGCCTGCTATGTATTGATTTTGCCTATCCAACAAGATGGCCCAACCCGTATTTCCGACCTTCGTATTGTTTACGATATCTCGAATTGTGACAAGATCGATATCGGCAGTTACTACGCCTAGCAATTGCTTATTCGTATTATAGGCGGGAACGGCAGTCGTAGACATCGTCACATCGGTGCCAGGGTCATAATACGGATCCGTATATGCAACGCTTTCGGCTGCGTTAACGCCTGTTTTGTACCAATCCTGATTCAAATAATCGTATTTCGGATCGCTGTATTCCTGAGTGAATATGATCTTGTCTTGATCCTTGTATCCGTATGTAGATGCATATTTTTTTCCTTGCTCAAATTGGTTCGGTTCAAAGTAAATGCCCATGCCGAACGTATCGTCATTCGATTGAAGCGCGTTCCCGATCATTTGCTCATATTGCTCAAGCGGGAATTCGGAAGCATACCGCTCAAGGGTTCTAGCGAAAATTTCTGCTGTCTTGCTGTGGGCAATAAACCGGGTATCGAGTCGATTGATCGTTCCGTCAATCTGTTCAGTCATCGTTCTCTCGGTCTCTTTGAGGAACATGGTATTCGAATAGTAATAGGACATCACAGACACAGCAATGAGGGTTAACAGAACCAGTGGCAATATTGTTATTAATGTCTTCGAACGAATGCTTTTCATGAAGCCCTCCATGGTTCTTGAAATTTTTTTTCTGTAAAAAATGTTCATGATTACATTTCTTATAACATAATTAGACATGATCAGACAAAATCCTTCACGAATTAGTTCTATGGTTCTAATTTAATTATTAGAAAATTCAGCGATAACATTAAATTTACAAAACTTATGCTAAGGGCAAGCAAGTCTCAACTATCTATTGAAAAAAGCCTCCAAAACCACTGTGTGTAAGTGGAGTTGAAGGCTTAGCTTTCTTATTATTATTCTTCCTTGCCATGACGGATGAAAAGCCACACGCCGAACAAAATTAACGCGCCGGCTGCTAGCTGATAGCCCGTTAATGCTTCTTTCAAAAGCGCCCACGCGAGGAGGGAAGCAATAACAGGCTCGCCGAGTACGGACATCGATACTGCGGCAGCGCTCATATGCTTGAGCAGCCAGTTGAACAGATAATGGCCAAATAGTGTCGGAACGATCGCCAGCAGCAGGAAAATGCCCCATTCCTTCGGGCTGTAGCCGGTAAAGGAGTTGCCTCGTACGATATTGTAGAAGGCGAGTGCCGTTGCCGCAAGCGCGAATACCCAAAAGTTATAGGCAAATGCGCTCATATCCTTCCGCAGCTGCTTGCCGATCAGCATATGAACGGCTACTGCAGCAGCGCCTAGCAAGGACAGGACATCGCCGAGCAGCGCTTCTCTCGAGAGGGAGAGATCGCCTGATCCGATGACGACGGAGCCGATGAGCGCGATGCCCATACCCCACAGCATCATACGATTTGCCTTCGTGCGGAACAGCCAATAAGAGCCAAGCATGACCATAACCGGCTCCAGCGTCAAAATAACAGTAGAGCTAGCAACAGTCGTTAGCCGCAGCGACGCCATCCAAAGCAAAAAATGAAGCGCAAGCATTATGCCGGAGACAGCTAACAGCCGCCACTGCCTTGCACGGAGAAGGAACAATTCAGCCCGATATTTCCAGACGAGCGGGAGCATAATAAGGTTGGTTAAATATAGCCTATACATGGCGATAACGGATACATCGGCATCAGACCAGCGAACGAAGATTGAAGAGAACGAAATGGCGATAATACCGACGATATAAAGCAGCTCATAGGTAGCAAATGATTTGGTACTGCGGTTCATTGTTGTAGATTCTCCCATACTTAAAAACCCCTGGCGTCCCATTCGCAGCAGCATGCTGCTGCTGTTGTTGACGGGCAGGGGCTTATTTAATAATATTTGATCGTTTTAACGCATGGGATAAGCTAATTAGCTATCCGGCTTGTCCTGCTGAAGGCTTTGCGGCCTTTTCCAGCTCAGCGTCAAAATATTGCTGCAGCTCCGCTACCTTCCTTACATCCTCGAAGGAGGCTTTTCCGGCAAGATAGCGTTCAGCGAAAACTTCCCATTGCGGCACGATTTTTTGCGCGGTCATCGATCGAATCGCATTTTTGACCATTCTGCGTTCCTTCGCATTCGTGTACATATCCTTGAACTGCTGCTTGAGCCTGAAATCCAGCTCGCCAAAAATTTTACGGAACACCTCGGCTGTCATGCGAGCATCATCCAGTGCCCGGTGCGCCGTGCCTTCTGCCGTTATTTCGAGATCGACGAGAGCAGCCTCCACGCTGACATCGTTCGTCACGTTTTTATAGCGAATGTAGCCCTTAAGCAGGTCGAAATATTCGGCGGCCATCCAGAAGCTGTCATCAAGCTTATGCATCCTTGTGTCGAAGACAATTCGTTTTAAATCCTCGCCGCCCCATGTGAACAGCAGGAAGCTGTCGCTTTTTTTCAGCCAAGCAGTGAAATCGCCGATTACTTTCGGGAAACGGCTTGCAATATCGATGTCTTCCTGCGGAATTCCGGTTTTCTTCTTAATAAAGCTGTTCAGCTTGGAAAAATAAATCGGTCTTATCAAAGCGGAAAATTCATCAGTCTGCTCAAGTGAGCTATTTAAACGAACCGCGCCGATCTCAATAACTTCCATGGGCAATTCGCTTGCAAACTTACGTCCATTAAATTCAATATCGAGTATAATATAGTCCAAAATCTTAACCTCCGATAGATAGCCTGTGTTCTCCATTCTATCAGAAAAAGTTATCCAGATGGAAACTACAATATGGTAGAACGCTTTTGCACGTTATTTTCTTAATTTTATGACATAAAAAATGACCGTTCCTAGCAAAATAACGAATGCGATAGGAATGCGCCAAATGCCAATCCCAGAGGTGACACCTAGAGCATCCTGAATAACAGCCCACTGTACATAGGCGAATATCGCCACGACTTCAAGCTTGACCCAGCTTAGCAGATGGATCGAGTTCTTGTATTGATAAGGAGCATTTTGTTCCGTAATCGGAACGATGTAGTTGAACTGATGAGGCACCTTGCGCAATAGAGCAAGGCCAATAAAGATGAGAAGGGCAATGATCGGTAGGATGAACAAGATGGCCTTGCTTCCCCAGCCATCAGCTTCGCCGTTGCCATTGAAGTGTATCGCAATCGTTTGCGGAAGCTCGGACCATTTTAAGATTAAATAGACGAAGGAGAAGAGCAAAAAGAAGATGGACAGCCCGTCATGCCATTTTTCAAGATTCGTTTTTGGAATGATGAGCTTAGGTAATTTGGACAATATGGAGCACCGCCATTCATTTCGTAATGAGTTTACCTTATAATTATATCTTGAATTTGCATCTTTTGGTAACATTTATAACATTAAATTTCCATAAAAAAAGCCTTCAGCAATAGCCCAAAAGGCAAATGCTGAAGGCATGGTTCTTAATTAAGAGCGCTTTGTGAGGCGGGAATTAAGCCAAAGCGGAATGCGGAACACTAAATTGATCAGCAGGACGACGAACACGAGCACCGCTGCTGCTTTTTGGGCAATTTCCTGCGCATCGCTGACGATGGCTTCCGATTGCACATACCAGAGGTGAACGGCGAGCGTGGCACCAGGCGAGAAGAGGCTGAAATCCCACATTTCGCCGGATGTCGTTACGCCTGCGGTCAGAATGATGACGGCACTCTCGCCAAAAGCACGGCCAGCAACAAGGCAAATGCCCGTTATGATGCCGTTAAGTGCAGCAGGGATAAGCGCGCGCGTTATCGTTTGCAGATGGGTGCCGCCGAGCGCGAACGATGCGCTCTTCAGCTCCTTCGGTACCGAACGGATCGATTCCTCGGTTACGCGAGTTAGAACTGGCAGATTAAGAAAGGCAAGGCTCACTGCGCCGCCCAGAATGGTCAAGCCGATCTCGAAATATTCAACGAACAAGGCGATACCGAACAAGCCGAATATGATGGAAGGTACCGAAGCGAGACCTTCGACGCAAATGCGCACGAAGCCGATCAGCTTGTTGTCAGGTGCGAATTCAGCCAAATAGATGCCTGCAGCCATTCCGAGTGGAATCGAAATAAGCAAGGAAATGAACAGGATGTAGAAGGAATTCAGAAGGGTTGGGCCTATGCCGCCGCCCTCATCAATTTCACTTGGCAAGCCAAAGAGAAAGTCCCAAGTGAGCTTCGGGAGTCCATCCTGCAAAATGAGATAAAGGAGCCCGAAAATAAACGCGATAATAAGTACGCCAAGCGACCAAACGATGCCTGTGAATAAGCGGTCTTTTATCCGATTAAGTCCTTTTTTGCCGCTGAAGGGATTCGTTAAAGGGTTCATGTCTATGGCTTGCTTCATGCTTGCGACCCCTTTCTTTGAAGCCAGCGAATGGCTACGATCATAAGCAATGAGATAACGAGGAGCAGGAAGCCCATCAAATAAAGAGCGTAGTTCCACGTCGAGTCAAAAGGTACATTTGAAATTTGCATAACGATATTACTCGTAAGGACAGAGGTCGGTTTGAGCAGGCTGTCGGCTAGCTGCGGCGTATTGCCGATAACCATTACGACGGCCATCGTCTCGCCGATTGCACGGGCCATGCCGAGAATGACGGCGTACATAATACCGCTTTTGGCAGAAGGAATCAGGACTCTCCATACCGTTTGGAACCGAGTAGCGCCAAGTGCATAGGAAGCATCGCTGAACTTGGCAGGGACCGCGCTAATCGCATCATCGCTAATGCGGCTTACGGTAGGCAGAACCATAATTGTAAGCACAAGCGCAGCTGCGAGCAGGCCATCGCCCATGCCGCTGCCGGTCACGGTTCGAATTAAAGGAATAAGTACGGTCAAGCCCAGATAGCCGTAAACGACAGAAGGGATGCCGACGAGCAGGTCAAGCACCGGACGCAGCATGTTTTTCAGCCAAGGCGGTACGAATACGGACAAGAACACGGCAATGACTAGCGAGATCGGCACACAGATGAGAAGCGTCAGTGCAGTCAAAGCAAAGGTGCCGAAGATGAAGATAAGTGCACCGTATTGCTCGTTCTCTGGATTCCATTCTGTGGAGAAGAAGAAGTCTGCAAACGATATTTGACCGAAAGTCAGCACGCCGGTTCGGAACATAAGCAGCAAGATCAGAAAGAGAATAAGGCAAACAAAGCTTGCAGCGGCGATGCAAAGGTAACGAAAGAGACGGTTCGTAAAGAACAGGCGTGATCTGCGGTCAAAAGGCTTGCTGCTGCCAGCTAAAATCGCCTTGCCGAGCTCTGCTTTGATACGCGGCTGAGTGCCGGTATGAGTGGATTCCAACATAATATAGGCTCCTCCAAGCGAAATCGATGGTCGCCGGCCTATTGGCAGCTTCGCTCGTTTCGCGGTTAGATATGAACGGGGCTAAGAAGTAATGGCTTATGCTATTGAAGGAAAGAACGGCCGGCTTAGGCGCTTATTTGCGCAAGCCGGCCGCTCCTTTTATCCAATCTATTTAATTGCCGAGATCGGAATGAATTTAAGCTTTTTCAGCGAACCGTTTTGGAACTTCGTGCTTTGTACGTATTTGATGAATTCTTTTGTTGCGCCAGTAGGCTCGCCTTTAGTCATGTAGTAGCCATAGCCCCAAACCTTGTATTTACCGTTGATAACGTTAGCTTCTGTTGGTTCAACATCGTTGATTGTCACTGCTGTCATTTTGTCTGTAACGTAAGCAAGGTCCATGTAACCAATAGCATTCGGTGTTGTTTCAATTGTGGACTTCATGTCGCCGCTTGTTTTTACTTCTTTGTAGTTGTCGCCTTTAGTCATGAAATCGGTACCGTCAAGCGCCTTGTCTTGGAAGTTAACGCGAGTTCCGGATCCGAAAGTACGGTTTACGACGATGATTTGAGCGTCCTTGCCGCCAACTTCTTTCCAGTTTTTGATTTTGCCGGAGAAGATGCCTTGCAGATCTTTAGTTGTTAGTTTTGTTGCTGTTACGTTTTTGTTTACTACCGCTGCGAAAGGAATAACAGCAACTTTATGAGCGACTTGGCCATCGAATTTTTTGAAGCCCGGTACATCCTTGGAAGCGTCCCAGTCTACAGCACCGATGTTAGCAATGCCTTTGCGTACAGCTTGTGGTCCTGTGATTGAACCAGCAGCGGATGCGGAAATTTTAACTTTAGGGTTAAGCTTCTTGAATTCATTAGCTGCTTGAAGGGTCAATGGAAGAAGTGCGGAAGAGCCGTTGATGACGATTTTGCCGCTTAGTTTGCTTGCTGCTGTAGCAGTAGGTGTGGATGCTGGAACTGAGCTGAATCCAATTACGGCGATAAGCGCCGCGATTGTTAATTGTTTAAACCATTTCATTAGTAAAGACCTCCATTAATTAGTTTGTGATGTTTTTCCATTTGCCTTGCGTTGATACAGCGAGTTGACCATCAATAAGAGCTGCGATATCCGAGTTGCCCGAAACGATCAATTCCGATGCGGTGTCTGAAACGGTTTGTACAAGCTTGCTAGTTCCTGTTGCGCCATCGATCTCGTAGACCGCATTTGTGCTGTTTCCATCAGCAGTAAGCAGATATAGATTGCTTCCGCCTTGAATCAGTTGATATACGTCTTTGTCAGCGAACAGAGGCGTGCTTGCTTTGCCTGCATTATCTACAGTAACCAGCTGACCAGTGCTTGCCTCATCAGCGCTTACGCTTACGTAGCTAACTTTGGAGCCGTCAGCAGAAAGCTCAAGGAATACTTTATCAGCGGTATCTTTAGTTAGCTGTACAGGTTTATTGTTAGCAGTTGCAGCGTTATAGAAGTAGATTTGCGGCTCAGTGCCTGTTGCATCGATATCTACGTTATCAAGATCAACATCCTTGCTGTCCGCCGTTACCTTAGGTTGCTTGAAGACGTAGAACGCAAATTGTGTTCCGTCAGCAGAAACTTCAAGGTTTGCTTTGTAATCAACTTTATCCTCAAGAACTTTGGATACTTTGCCGTCAACTAGAGCGATCTTCGCAATAACAGAGCTTTTGTCGCCTTGCAGGAAGAAGAGGGAGGTGCCGTCCTTCGACCATGTCAGCTCATTTTTAATCGAATTGTCCGTGCTTACTTGCTTCGGCTGCTTTGTGGCCAAATCAATGGTGAACACGATACCATTCGCATCGGAGTAAGCTACGCTTTTGCCATCAGGAGACAAAACAAGATCTGAAGCGCCTTCGGATTTAAGCAATTGCTCATATTTCCCAGTAGCAGCATCAACCAAGAAATCTTCGCGGCCTTCACCTGCTGTATTGGATACGATAAGCCATGAAGAGTTAACCCACACAGCACGCTCAGCACCTTCAAGCAGTTTAACCGTGTTGATCGTGTTACCTTCTAGTGTACCGCCAAGCGCTTGAACGAATGCAGCCGGCTCAATGAAAGTGGAGTATGCTACTTCTTTAGCTGGATGTGCAATTGGAGTCGCTACACCGTTAATCCAGATTGATTTGGAAGCAAGTTTCAGCTTCAATGTTTTTTCGCCGTATTTCACAACTACAGAATGGTCGCTGTTAATGTGAAGCGTAGCGCCAACAGCATTAACGATATCACGAACCGAAGCTAGTGTAACGCCGCCATCTACAACCGTGCGAATGGAAAACGGATTTGCATTTACGAGGAAATCTGCTTGGCTGATTTGTGCAGCTTGGTTGCTTGCTGCTGTTTGTGCGAAAATCGGAGTAACTGCTGTTGCGCTAATTGCTGCTGCGATCATCGAAACTACCATTGCTTTTTTCATTTGCATGGAATAGGGTCACCTTTCTCAAATGGGGTTTTTTATTGTAAATCGAATTTCCGACAGCCCTGGTCGGTATGTATAGTTGGATTGATCCCTCCCAGGCGGCGTTAGTTCGTTACAGTACGTATGTTTTGATTCTAGTTCTATCTGATCATAACAACGATTTATCATCCCACTATTTAGAAATTGTATGGAATTTGTAAATAGTAGTAGGCATAGAGTACTAGAGTTGGACGCGCTGCGATTAAAGTAGATATTCCCCCTAATTAAGAAGAAAGTGCACCATGCCTCTTTTACACGAGGTTTAAAATGGGGATGACTGCAAATCTATTCGCCAATTGGAGGATTAATCGATGAACATATCAATCGGAGGCTATTCATTCAATAACATGTATTTGGAAGGGAAGATGGATGTATTGGGTTATTTGGAAACAGTCAAATACCGCTATCGCTAGTTACCAGCAATTTGCTGCTTATGCGGCAGACCACGGCTTTCTAATCGGACCAGAGAATCATATGGGTGCATCGTACCATACTTATTTCGATGAGAAGAATTGAGGGAACCGGGCAAAACTTCGGTGCGTTCCGCTTATTCGGCTCGCTAGGCTGCATACTGGCAGCTGCCGGAATAGTCGGCTTCACACTGCTGTATGTAAAGCTGCGCAGATCGGTCAAGACAAATAAGGATATGAGCCTTAGTTCATGACGATTGCAACCTTTTTGGGCATAGGGTCGTTCTTGTAGGTGTACAGACAAACACCAACCAAACAGATGAGGTGAATGACCATGAAAAAACGTTGGAGCACTGCCGTTGCAGCGGCCGCAGTCTTGCTTTCTGCATCTATTTCAACACAGGTTTTCGCGGCTGGTCCTTTTAGAGATATTGCGAATGTAGGCAGCAAAGCGAAGATTGAAGCACTGCAGCAGCAAGGCATCGTAAAAGGGGTGAGCGATACGGCATTTCATCCAGAGGACAATCTGACTGCTGCGCAAGGTATTTCCTTAATTGTGAGAGCGACCCAAATCAGCCTCGCGGCCATTAGCTTTCCAAGCGCGCCAACTGCTGACGGTTACTATACAAACATAAAGAATGACGCTTGGCATGCCGAGGATTTTGTCATTGCTCATTATAATGGCTTGGACATCCCGGCTGATATTGATCCGCAAGCACCGCTTAATAAGGAGCAGTTCACTCATTATCTCGTGCAAGCCATTGAGCTGACTGGCCAATATCCGACGGTCAAAATGTTCATTCCGATTCAAGACGAGCAGGAGATCACGGTTGCTTACCAAGGTACGATCCAGCGAGCACTTTTGTACAAGATTGTTTCTTTGGATGAAGAAGGAAACTTTGATCCATCGCATACGCTGACGCGTGCTGAAGCAGCTGCTGTCTTGTATGATTCGGTGAGCTTTATTGAAGCGCATAAGGATGATGCTGCTCAGTAGCCGGAAGCAAACGGTTAATGGATGGTTGGCAAAATGAAAGCAGCTGATTTGGCGTTGCTAGAGCGCCTAATTAGCTGCTTTTTAAATATTTTTTATATCCAATTATTGTCCGAGCATCGCGATAATTCCAAGCGGAGTAATAAGAATTAAATGTGCAATCTTTATTTATATCATAGTTGTAATAAATAAATCAATAAAAAACGCAAAAAAACCTTGAATTTTATTCCAGGTTGTAGTATTCTCAGTTTAGCAAATAATTAAGGGAGGTGAACGGGAATGGAAAAGATGGCAATGCAAATGATGATGAACATGTGCATGGATGAAATGATGTGTAAGATGAAATCCATGAAGATGATGATGGACATGATGATGGAAATGAACATGATGGACAACATGGATATGAACATGATGATGATGAAAATGCAAGAGTGCGATGAAATGTCTACAATGATGATGAAAATGATGCGCGATATGGAGCAAGTATCGATGTAATCCTCATCTATGAATCTGGCCATTCATAGATCTTGAAGTTAATGCATCATAGGCAGAGCAGTTCGCTGCATGCCATTGTTTATAGCTTTACCCTACATAGCTAAGCAGAGCAGATACCTGCATGCAGGCTTTTTTTTTATTTGTACACCTTCCGTTATTCAACCTCGATCTCTTACTCTAAAGAGCGTAGTGGGCTTTCAGCTTGCTTGCGATCATCACGCGTTGCTGCTTAAACTCCCAAACCTTTTCTCTTAGCTGTTGTTGCTGCTGCTCCGAATGCTGTGGGCTGCGAAGCTGTTCATATATTTCAAGCATTTTACGATTAATGTTATCAAACCGAAGCCATAGATCGACGCGAATGCCATGCTCAATTTCGAGACGAATATGGTTATCTTTGTTTTGAAGATTTTGGAGGATTTGCTGCTGCCATTCGGCATCTCCGATTTTCACTGCAAAGTTATATAGATCTAAATAATCGTCAACCCATTTTGCTGCTATTAGTTTCTCGGAATACGTCATGCTGGTCAGCTCCAATCTCCGCAACGTTCATATACCTAGTATTATACTCGGAATTAAAGGGAATGCAAGGGGTTTGTTGAAAATATTATTAAAAAAGATTGTGTATTCGGTGAAAATCTAGATGTAGTCAGGTTTATGGCTGTGGCAGCGGATATTAAAAGGAGGGCGGAATTAATTCCGACTTAAATAATTAGAGTTAATTCCGCTAATGAGAGTCGGGTATGGAATTCAGTGCGAGCCTTGGCTCTTAATCGCGGCAAAAACAGCAAAGCCATGATATTTGTAAATACAATCGGAGTGGGCAAATCCAGCCTCGCGAAGCCATTCAAGCTGATCCTGAACGGTAGCGTTGATATCGACTTTCCGAAGAGAAGTGGCAACCAAAAACTGGGTATTGCGCTTCCTGTTCTTTGGTGTTATTATTGGTAAAAAATTTACGATTATCGATGATTTCATACAACAAGCTAAATAGCTTTTACATTCAATGACGAGAAAGAGTACGTTACGGGCCTGATCGAACAGAGAGTTGGGGCAGCTGAAAACCAACGTTCGGGCGCTAACGGAAAGCCATCTCCGAGAAGCAGGCTGAACGAGAGTAAGCTCTGCCGCATTTCCAGCGTTAACGGGAACATGTATTGATTGATGCATGAGCAGAGTGTCGCGCTTCGGCGTGAAACTAGGGTGGTAACACGGGTGGAGACTCGTCCCTTTACAGGGATGGGTCTCTTTTTTTGTTTTCTTAATAACCTTTGGGAGGAATTTAGGTATGAAAACATGGTCGATGAACGAGATGATTTCACCGGTGGTGCAGCAAATTCCGCCCTCGGGCATACGCAAGTTTTTTAGTTTGGCAGAAGGAAATAAAGACATTATCTCGCTTGGCGTCGGGGAGCCTGACTTCGTAACGCCGGAAAATGTTAGGGCGGCTTGCGTCCGTGCGCTTGAGCTCGGCAAAACCTCCTATACGCCGAACGCAGGTCTTCTTGAGCTTAGAGAAGAGATCGCAAGCTATTTGCACAATAGCTTCCAAGTGAAATACGAGCCATCAAATGAAGTAATCGTTACGGTCGGTGGCAGTGAGGCGATCGATCTAGCACTGCGGGCTTTAATTGGGCCTGGCGATGAAGTCATTGTACCCGTTCCGAGCTATATTGCCTACTCGCCGATTGCGCAGCTGAATGGAGGGAAAACCATCGAGGTTGAGACGTTCGCGAAGGATGATTTTAAACTGAAGGCAGAAGCACTGCAGGCAGTGCTTACGCCGCGCTCGAAGGTGCTTATCATTAACTACCCTAACAATCCGACAGGCGGGATTATGACCCTTCAAGACTGGCTGCCGATCATCAAGCTTGTGGAGGATAATAACCTTATCGTCATTTCGGATGAGATCTATGCTGAGCTCACCTACGATGAGAAGCATGTAAGCTTTGCAGCGCTGCCGGGGATGAGGGATAGAACGCTGCTGATAAGCGGCTTCTCCAAAGCTTTTGCGATGACGGGCTGGAGAATCGGCTATGCCTGCGGCCATCAGGATTTGATCGCTGCCATGCTGAAAATTCACCAATACACCGTCATGTGCGCGCCTATCATTGGCCAGATCGCGGCGATTGAATCATTGCGATACGGTTTAGAGGCGAAGGACATGATGATGGAGTCATATGCACAGCGTAGACGGATGTTCGTGAAGGGCCTTAGGGAAATCGGCCTTCCCTGCCATGAGCCGCGAGGTGCGTTTTATGCGTTTCCGTCGATAGCGCATACGGGACTTAGTTCCGATGATTTTGCGCAAAAGCTGTTGTTCGATGCTGGAGTGGCTACTGTTCCTGGGCATGTGTTTGGTCTCGGCGGCGAAGGGTTCATTCGTTGCTCCTACGCATCCTCCGTATCCAGGCTTACGGAAGCAATCGACCGAATCGATCGGTGCCTGAAGGCTTCCGGCCTGCCGCGGAAATGAAGAAGGGAGCCTGTGCAGGCTCCCTAGTGCTTAAGGTAATGCTATCAGTCGCTTGGAAAATTATCAGTCGCTTGGAAAATAAATGTGGATGGAGGTGCCCTCACCCCTAGCTGAGCGCACCTCAATTCGGCCCTTATGCGCTTCTACGATCATTTTGGCGATGCTCATGCCGAGGCCGGAGCCATCGCTTGATTCTTCGGTATTGGTGCCGCGGCAATACCTCTCGAACAGGTTGCGGATGGTCTCCTCATCCATGCCTCTTCCGTCGTCGCAGACGCGGATGAATGCCTCATCATTCAGCATGCCGCTTGAAACCGTCACTGTGATCCCGGGCTCATTGTGCTTCACCGCGTTGGACAACAGATTATCCATGAGCCGCTGCAGCCATTTTTCATTACCGTATATGACAATAGGTAGTTCATCTCCCTCGTAGTGGAAAATGACATCTGTGAGCGTGGCGTCGTTCACATATTTTAAGACGGATCGTCTAGCGAGCTCGCCGAGCTCGATTTCGTTCTTATCCATGAGCATTGCTCCGCCGTGCTTTAGCTGATAAATATGCGAGAAGTCGGTTATCAGCTCCAGCATATAGTCGCTTTTTTCGCGGATCATTTTACCCATATCCTGAAGCTCTTCAGGGCTCCAGCTCGCTGGCGCGCTCTCCAAAATATAGCCGTAGCCTTGAATGGTAGAGAGAGGCGTACGCAGATCATGGGAGATGCCGGCCATCCATTCCTCTCTAGTCTTCTCCAGCTGCAGCCGGTCCTTCTCTGTGTGCGCCAGCCGTTCAGCCATTAGGTAGAAGGCCTCGATAACCTCCCGATAGAGGCGGTAGCGGATGCGCAGCTTGCCGTTGCGGCGGAATACCTTTCGGCGGTCCTTAGGCGTAAGCACCTCTTCATAAAGTCCGCTGCCCATGCGCTCGAACCAGCCAGAGAACAGGATGAGCGGTTGACCATAACGGTGTCCATGCCAAATGGAGATCGCAAGCGACAGCAGAAGAATCGAGCCACCCACCCAAATGAAGACGCGTATAACCTCTTTAAAGACGGGCTGCTTGATGAACGTTCCCGGCTCGTTTGGCGTATGCATGATCCAAGTCATCCCGCTAGCAGTCGGCTGATATACGGAAATATTGGTATCGTAATAACCGGGGTTTTGCTGCATGGACAGCACTTCCAACGGCTCATAAATATTGAAGGCCGAGGATTTATCGCCAATCGTCTGGACGCTGTTGCCGGCTTGATCGACGATAAGCAAATAGCTGTCTGTTTCAAGCAACTTAGCTTGCAGGTGAGCTCGAAAGTGCTCATTTACGAGACCATTTTGCTGGTAAGCCGTATACCAGACTGCCAGCTTCTCTTGCTGCGGGTTCTTGTAGCCGAGCAGAAAGAACAGCGGAGAGTCATAGGTTTGATCGAGCTCGCTGTCTACAAGATAAGAACCGAATTTGCCGGATTGATGAATCGACAGCAGCTGCGTAACTGAATAAGTTGTAGGCTGATCGACTGGTGTATTAATGGTATACTTCACATCGCCTTTAGAGTCGATAATCTGCAGCCAAATCCCGCGCTCCTTAATGAGCTTCTTCCAATGCGCAGGTATTTTAATTTCGTCATTTTCAAAGTAGCTGCCCGCTACAATTGAACTGAGCGCACCAGTAGGGAAGTTGCGTTTGAGATCGTCATTCATTAATTTGCTGATTAGGATAAGGAACAGCACCATCATCGCCGCGAAGATAAAGATGGAATAGATAATGAGCTGGTAGGTAAAATGAAAAGCCATTCGGCGCTGAACCTTCATAGGCTTGCTGGCTCCTTGGCTAATTTATAGCCTAGCCCGCGAACGGTAAGCAGATGCGTCGGCATGCTGGGATCGTACTCGATCCTCTCCCTTATTCTTCGGATATGGACCATGACCGTATTGTCATCGCCCAGCCCGTCAATGCCCCATACGGCTTCATAGAGCTGCCCCTTGGAGAAGACGATGCCGGGATTTTTGCAAAAATAGAGCAACAGTTGAAAAACCTGAGCAGGGCAGGGGACAGACTTATGATCGACCAACAGCTCGCCGGCTGCTTCATTCAGCTGAAAGCGGCCAAAGCTATATATTTGCTGTGCGGTTATAGTTGTTATTGTTGGAAGGACAAGGCTTGCTGCAATGTCTATTTCACTGCTTCGGCGCAGTCGCGCTTTGATACGGGCCGCAATTTCCAAAGGATTAAACGGCTTCGTGACATAATCATCGCCGCCCAGAGCAAATCCGGTTAGAATATCCAGGTCCGATGCTTTGGCGGTCAAAAATATAATATGCGGATTGCCGAGCTGCCTGATTTTGGAGCACAGCTCAAATCCGCTGCCGTCTGGCAGCATGACGTCCAGCAGTACAATATCAGCGCCATTTCGAGCGATCGTATCGAGTGCCTCTTGGCAAGTTCCTGCTGTATTAATATGCTGGAAGCCTTCCTTCTGAAGGACAAGCTGCAGCATTTTGACAATAGACGGCTCATCATCAACGATTACAATTTTATTCATATTCATCACCCGCTTATATGCTAGCATACAAAGCTTAACAGAAGTTGAACGGAATGGTAAAAAATTAAGCGGATGTTATAGTTCTGTTTGCCATCTGTTCAAGAAGAGTCATTATGATTGTGTAAGAGGTGATGGAGATGGTTAACCAAATAGAAACAGGAAGCCGAATTCGCATTATTGATGCGATTAGAGGCTTTTGCTTGCTCGGCATATTGATTGCCAATATGAATATTTTTCAATACGGCATTTACGGAAGAGAAGTCATGCCGTTTTTCAATCCTTCCAAGCTGGATATTGTGACGCATCAATGGCTGCTTATTTTAGTGGAAGGCAGCTTTATGCCTATCTTTATGTTCTTGTTCGGTTACAGCTTGTTTAAGCTGAGGGAAAGCTTGGTATCAAGGGGTATTAAACCGGGAAAACCGTTGGTGCGCCGCTTTCTTATGCTGATGGCACTTGGCTTATTGCACATCTTATTGCTGTGGGAGGGAGATATTTTGCTAACTTACGGGATAACGGGCTTTTGCTTGTTGTTATTTGTAAATAGGAAGCCAAAGACGCTTATGATTTGGGGCATCATCCTAAGCGTGCTCATCGCTGGCATCAGCTACGGGGGACATGATGACACTCCTAAAGAGAAGGAAAAAGTGAAGCAGTACGTCGAGCAATCGATTGCGGTATATAGCGAGGGAACCTATTTGGAAGTTATGGATTTTCGTATGAATGAAGACCCGCTGGATTTGCCAGATGCGGTTATCGTTTTGCTCGTTTTTCTGATGCCATTGGTATTGCTTCCGATGTTTTTGTTCGGGATAGCGGCTGCCAATAAGCAGTGGTTTCATAATCCGAAGCGGGAGAGGAGCCGATATATATGGGCAACCGTCCTCACGCTGCCGCTTGGCATTGTGCTTAAATGCCTGGCTGTGCTGCAGCCAAAAGGTGCATGGAGCGATCTGTTGACAACAGCCGGGGCGGAGTTGCTGGCGCTTGGGTATATTTTTGGATTGGCGCTCGTGTTGTCCTTCTTAGCGAAGCGTTCGATTATCATATCGGCTTTCGAAGCGGTGGGGCGGATGTCTATGACGAACTATTTGATGCAATCGGTTATTTGTACCACATTATTTTACGGCTATGGCCTCGGCTGGTTCGGAAAAATCGGGGTGTTAAATGGCTTGCTGCTTGCGATTCTCATCTATGCCATTCAAGCGGTTGCGTCCAGCTATTTATTGAAAGTGTTTAAAAATGGCCCGTTAGAGCGGCTGCTGCGGATGTGGACGTATTGGTCGTTTAACGGCAAGTCGAAGGTTTCGCGCAAAATAATAGATGCGCAGGATGTGAGTGCTGTTCTGTAGAGCGTTATTAATAGAGTGAACAGTTAATGGTGTAATGGTGTGGCAAAGGATCCAGCATGGGAAGGTTTAAAACGCGAGGAAGGAGCGACTATTGCAGTCGACTCCTTTTTTTTGTTGATAAGCTGGCTGATAAATTGGATGTACTAAGAGCCAACAAATTGGATATCGTGCGTCTTGGTGGAGGCTGCCGCGAAAGCAAGCAGCTTAGCGCCTTCCGCTTCTAGCGCTTCACGATCCTCATCATTCAGCGGCTCAAATGGCTGGATGATCAAAGTGGCCGATTGACGGTTTTGTTCTATTTTCCAAATGCCGCTAACGAATCCGTCAATGAGAAAGGTAGATTTGATGATGCCGTTTATCGTAAACACAAGCGGTTTGTATTTCTCGCTAATGATTCGGCTGCGGTCGAAGTAAGAGAGCAGCATGTTGTCGAATTCAGATAGGAATCGCGGCGGAGCAATCGTATCAGCGGGAGGCAAGGGAGCGCCTGGCAAGTCGAAGAGCTCATTGCCTTGCTCATCTGTGAAGGTATGGAGACGCGGACGCATATTTTCGATTGTCTCTCGCAGCTTGCTCAGACCTGACCATACTTGCATATCTTTAATGGAAGCGGGACCAAATGCGGCTAAGTAGCGCAGCAGCATATGTTCCAATGAAGGCGAGGCAGCCATAGGCTGGCCAAGCCAAGCTTCCGCAGAGGTATGCGCAGCCTGACCGCTAGACCCCCATATTCCGCGGGGCGGCACTTGAATAAGCGGGACAAATGTCCGAATTACCCTGCCGATGTTCGCTGGATCGTGGTTCGGCCATGTCTCTCCAAGAAGCTTGCTGAGCTCGTTTGCGGTGCGCGGATGTTCCTCCACAAGTGCACGTCCAGCTGCACTAACCGCTTGCATGTCTAAGCCGAGCAGCTCTTTGCTGTAAGTACCCAGCAGACCTTTCTCTATTGCCGGCTGAATCAAGGGACGCAGCGCCAGACAATCGCTTGCGCTGACCAAATGGATCGTTGAGCGCATAAGGGCAATACGAACCACTTGCCGGTCCTTTATTAGCGCAGAAAGCTGCTCCTGCTGGAAGCTCTCAAGCCGCGTCCATAGCGCAAAATAGGGCGGATTAGGCGCTTGCGCTTGAATTGCAACTAATTTTTCGATTGCTTCCAGCACGGAAAGGCTTGAGCGACGCAGCAGCATCTGCCTCTCCAGCAGAGCACGATTAAGCTGTCGCGTACTTAATATGGGTGCGGAAGCAGTATGTGAATCAGTGCTCGGAGCAGTATACGGAACAGTATTCGAAACAGTATCTGAAACAGTATTTGAAATATTTGAAGCAGACTGTGCATGCTGAGATTTAGCGGTAGTCATGCTGCAATCTCCCCTTTTTCATCCATTTTCATCATTATTAACTTAATTATAATGGATCAACCCTGACAGCATTATGTCAGAGTTGATTGGCGAGAGGAAAAATATATAAATGAATTTCTCCATCTGTCTGCCTAAGGAGGGAAGATACTCCGTACGCTGCACTTTATGCAACAGAAACCTTACATGAGGCTCGGAAAGAGGAGCTACGTTGCAGAAATGCAACAGAAACCCTAGCAATAGTGGCTACTATGGCTGAATGGGGTGATTCTGTTGTAAAAACTGCAACGTAGCGAGCGAGTTGCTGGTTGAGATGTGATTCTGTTTCATTAACTGCAACGTAGCGAACGAGTGCCTACAGCAGCTTTTCCAATGAACCTTCAACCAGCTCATAGAAGCGAATGTCTCTACCGTTGATAATTGGTCTAAGCAGTTTTTTAGTTACAAGCGAGTGAAGTCTGATTCGAGAGGTTCGGAAATTCATTTGCAGATGGTTTTGGACATCTTTTGGGCGTATTTTGCGACCTAGTGACCAAGCTAGTTGGAGTACTTCTCGGTCTTTATGGCTCAGTTGATGATCAATGTCACTGCGGATGAGGTGGGGAGCCAGTGCCATTTGAAGCAGCATGCGACATATTTCTGGACGCCGCTGTACGTCATCGAACGTGAAGTGGAGCATCCGCCAGCCCATGCCGGTTAAAAAGTTATCACGATTAACAGCGTAGCTATGTTTCTCTCTATCCATATCTTTAATATGGCTCTGAAAACCGTCGCATTCCAGCCCGAAGCGGCCAAATTCCGGAAGGAAGGCGAAGTCGAGAAATTGAGATTTGCGATTCCAATCATAAATTTCATATTCAGGATGCAGATTGTGGAATGTGCCAAAAAGCGGCCACCATACGTTTTGCAGCAGCAGCTTCTCAGCGAACCCATGCCCTCTTGCTAACCTTCCTTTGCGCTCCCCAGAGCGGTGCTGCTCATGATATTCGAGAAACTCGCGATAGCAATGTTCAAATTCATTCACCCTAACCATCCTCCTTCAGAAAATAAAAAAAACGCCCTAAAGCCACATGGGTGGCATTAGGACGTTCTTCGTCTGCTTAAAGTATAACACTCAACCTTGGTGGGACCAAGTCGAATGTTGAGAAGCTGCAACTATCCTGCTAGCTAAACAATAGAATGATGCAATAAAGCTATGCAATAAAGTATAACCATATATCCCCGCACAAAGCCCCGCACTAAAGCTAGCGCGACACCCTTGCCGCGTCTCTCACAGCGAAAGAGCATGTACCGTGCGAAAACGATCACTATTCCTTAATGTTACCAGCCTGCTTCAGCCGCTTTGCGATTGCTTTGAACTCCTCGGGAGAAATACCGGGTGCAAATTCCTCTTCGACAGCAGGCGCCTCCGGAATCGGAAAGCCTTTTGGCGAGCCTTGGATCACTTCGAGGGGAAGGCCGTCCTCAGGATGCGTCCCTTTCCAAATCTGATCAATCGCAGTAAAGTCGCTGTCACTCCACGTGTATAGCTTCGTATGCACGCCTTTTTCTTCGTATTTTCTTGCCTCGTTAAACGATTTGTTGCTAAGGGATGGAATCGGCACTAGCTTGGTGACATTTACGCCTGTTGCAATTTCCAAAGCTTTGGCATAAGCAACGACGTGAACGCCGCCCCGCACGAGCAGGAACCCAACGACTGCACGCGCTGCCGGATGGTCCGTCATTTCGTATACTTTCATCTTATGTGTCCTTGCTCCGCATTCGAGGAAAAAATTATGAAGCAAGTCCTCCACCAAGTTGCCGCTGTTAAACACATTGGCACCTGTCCATGGATTGCCCATGGAGTCGAACGGCATGGCGCCTTGAGCTCCGGCAAGATAGTGATAAGACAAACGCGCGTCTTTAGCAGAACCGAGCGGAGTGTCATCGGGCTCTTTATAGTCTGTTGAACCTCTCAAGCATTTGTTGATCGCATGCGAAACGAGCTCGACGTGTCCTAGCTCCTCCACCGTTATGCTCATCACCAAATCGTAGAAAGGCTTAAGCTTTTTCCTTTGAACGGAAATTAAAAGATTGATACAAGTAATTGTTTAACGTTGACATTTCTCCGAACTTTCCGCCCAGCAGCTCCTGTACGGCAGCGGCAGCGTATGCGTCCGGCTTCTCGACATCCGGGATTTCGATCATGATTTCATCCATGCGATTAAACATTAATGTCTCAACCTCCTAAGTATGAACTAGCCTTACCTTAGTAGATTTAAACTTAACTAGAGACGGTTAAACATTATTCGATAAAAAGCAGCGTGCTGCACATGGAATCTGGAGGGAGATGTAAAAAGTTGCAACCAAAAACGCCGTAGCCGTTCCATTCAGCTGCTTGTTTATGTTATTTTTATAGGAATGATACCCATTCATATAGAAGAGGAAGTGATTCATATGACGACGCAATCGAAAGAGTGGATCTTGCATTCGGTTATTTTCAGCTTGAAGCATGAGCAGGGTTCAGAAGCTGAGCGTCAGTTTTTGGAGGATGGGCAGCGTATTCTTACATCCATTCCAACCGTATCGAACTTTCAAGTCTATAAGCAGGTAAGCGGAAAAAATGAATATCGCCACGGCTTTGCGATGGAGTTTCCGAATCGAGCGGATTACGAAGCATATAACGAGCATCCGCTTCATGTGCAATTTGTTAACGAGCGCTGGGTGACGGAAGTCGAAAAGTTTCTAGAAATCGACTATCAGAAATAGAATGACGATTGATGATTTGGTAGAAACGACATATAATGAGCGTAATAGAGTGCACATTTTCGAACAATTATGAACGAAATGGGAAGAGGGACTAACAGATGAAAAAGCTTAAAGTGCTGCAGCAGCTAACGGAAGCGGGCGTTGTAGCGGTATTGCGCGCAGACTCGCCAGAAGAAGTAGTGGAAATGTCGCGCCGTGCGATCAAGGGCGGAATTAAAGCGATTGAAATTACGATGACTGTACCATTCGCGCTTCGTGCAATCGAGCAATTATCGAAAGAATATTCAATCGACGCAGCTCCTGAAGCGGACAACTTCGCGATTATCGGCGTTGGCACCGTGCTTGACCCTGAGACAGCGCGCGCTGCTATACTAGCAGGGGCGGAATACGTCGTTTCGCCTGCGCTTAACCCGGATACCATCAAGCTGTGCAACAGATATTCGATTCCGATTTTGCCAGGCACGATGACCATACACGAAATTCAAACCGCGCTTGAGCTCGGCGTTGATATCGTTAAGCTATTCCCGGGCAATTTGTACTCTCCAAGCGTAATTCCTTCTATAAAAGGCCCGCTGCCGCAGGCTAATGTGATGCCGACTGGCGGCGTATCGCTCGACAACTTGAAGGATTGGATCAAAGCAGGCGCTGTTGCAGTCGGCATTGGCTCGGATCTGACAAAGGATGCAGTAAAAACCGGAGACTTCTCACTCATTGAGAAAAAAGCAGCCGCCTACATCGCAGCGTACCGCGAAGCGAAAGGGCTGTAACCTTAAAACCCCTGATGGAGATGCAACGTCTCTGTCCGGGGTTTTTCATCATCATACTACATGTATTTTCGGGAAAACGTACGCAGGTGTTATTTTCCAAATTGAATAATGTTCGAATTCCTGTCAATTGTTTGCGATCTTCCGATCGTTTTGGGCGTGATTGCTTGATTCTCGGTTAGATTAGCGTTATAACAGAAACAGGGTCACGAAATGACAAACCAAATGGTTAAAGGAGTCGTTCAATTAATGGACTATCGGATTGAGAAGGACACGATGGGTGAAATTCAGGTTCCTGCGGACAAGCTGTGGGGAGCGCAAACACAACGAAGCCTGCAAAATTTTAAAATTAGCGGAGAGCGCATGCCAATTGAAGTCGTCTACGCGATGGCTTACATCAAAAAGGCTGCCGCACAGGCTAATGAGAAGCTAGGCGTTTTGGATGCAGCAAAGTCGGCTATTATCGGTGAAGCGGTAGACGAAATCGTAGCAGGCAAATGGGATGACCATTTCCCGCTCGTTGTATGGCAAACAGGCAGCGGCACGCAAACGAATATGAACGTGAATGAGGTTATCGCAAACCGTGCGAATGGGCTTTTGGCTGAACGCGGCAGCGATGTGCGCATTCATCCGAATGATGACGTCAACCGCTCGCAAAGCTCGAACGATACATTCCCTGCTGCTATGCATATCGCAGGCGTTATCGCGCTTGAGAACCGTTTGCTTCCGTCGCTTGATTTGCTTAACGGCACGCTTCGCGCGAAAGCGGAGAAGTTTAACGATATTGTAAAAATCGGCCGTACGCATCTTCAGGATGCTACGCCAATTACGCTTGGCCAAGAAATCAGCGGCTGGTATTCGATGCTGGACAGAACGCGTGCTATGCTTGTACAAAGCGTAGACACAATGCGCGATCTAGCGCTTGGCGGAACGGCTGTTGGTACAGGCCTTAACGCGCACCCTGATTTTGCGGTTGCAGTTGCGGCTGAAGTAACGGCTCTTACCGGCAAAACGTTCGTGACAGCGGAGAACAAATTCCACTCGCTCACAAGCCACGATCAAATCGTATACACGCATGGCGCTGTAAAAGCACTTGCTGCTGATTTGATGAAAATCGCAAACGACGTAAGATGGCTGGCAAGCGGCCCTCGCTGCGGCATCGGCGAAATCTCGATTCCTGAGAACGAGCCGGGCAGCTCCATCATGCCAGGTAAAGTAAACCCAACACAAAGCGAAGCTTTGACGATGGCAGTCTGTCAAGTTATCGGCAACGACACAGCTATTTCGATGGCGGCAAGCCAAGGCAACTTCGAGCTGAACGTGTTCAAGCCTGTCATTATTTATAACTTCCTGCAATCGGTAGCTTTGCTGGCTGATGGCATGGTTTCGTTCAATGACAATTGCGCAATCGGTATCGAGCCGAACGAAGCGGCAATCAAGCGCAATCTTGATCAATCGCTCATGCTCGTTACCGCGCTTAACCCGCACATCGGCTACGAGAATGCAGCTGCCATTGCGAAGAACGCACACAAAAAAGGACTAACGCTGAAAGAGTCGGCTATCGCAAGCGGCTTGCTGACTTCGGAGCAGTTCGATGAGTTTGTTCGTCCGGAGAACATGATCGGCAAACGTTAATACTAGCAAAGGGCCGGCGCCCGTCACATGATGACGAAGCGCTGGCCCTTTTTGCTATGTTCCGAGGTTTATTTCAAATAGCTGTTTATGATTGCTTTAATTTGCTGTACCGTCCGCTCAAGCGACAGGTTCTCTATAACATGCTCACAAGATTTGCGGTAAGTGACCTCTTCGGTGTAATGGCGCAGGTAGCTGTCGATCACCTCATATGGCGCGCCTTTGCTCTCGAGCCGCTCGGATACTGTGTTCTTATCGACGTATAGGAAGATACGGATGACGCGGTCACCGTACAGCTCGCGAATCGTATCAGAGCCATCGCGATTTAAAATGAGATAGACACTATTGCCGGCTTGGTAAGCCATATCCAGATAGCGCTTGCCGATTCCGTAGCGGAATTGGTCGATTTTGACCGATTCGGTGAAAAGGCCTTCCGCTTGCATGTGATCGAATTCCTCTTTGCTCACATAACGATAGTCCATGTCGGGACGTTCTTTGTCACGCGGCGGCCGATCCGTGCAGGAGGGGATATGCGCGATGCCGGATCCTTGCAAGGCTTTGTGCGCTGCGGTCTTGCGGCCGGAACCGCTGGTACCGGTAAATATAAATAGATAAGGCTTGCCCATCCGGAATCACTCCTTCCTCATACTCGTTATATCGGCTAGTGAAGGCATATTTTTGACTGCTTCTTCATGCAGGTGATAAAGGGGCTTCCGAGGCTGCCGCCAAGTGAAGATAGAGCCTTTTTGTGGTATGATACGAGAGGCTGCAATCGCAGCTATACTATTCGAAAAAGTAGGTTTGCCTTATGCATTTATTGTCTGTTGAACATATAACGAAGAGCTATGGCGAGAAGCTATTGTTCGAAAATGTCACGTTTGGCGTAGAGGATGGCGATAAAGTCGGCATCATCGGCGTGAACGGTACAGGGAAATCAACCTTTCTCAAAGTCATCGCGGGCCTTGATACGGCGGACTCGGGCATCGTGTCGATTGGCAACCGGGTGACGGTAAGAATGCTGGCGCAGGACCCGGTGTTCGCTCCTAATGAAACGACGCTGGAGCATGTGCTTGGCGGAGATTCACCGCAGCTGAGAGCCGTTCAGGCGTATGCGGCTGCAATGGAAGCGATCGAGCTGAAACCGAGCGATGCAGCGCTGCAGGAGAAGCTGATCAAGGCGAATCAGCTTATGGATGAGCTGGATGCCTGGCAGCTGGAGAGCGACGCGAAGATGGCGCTGTCCAAGCTCGGCATCAATGATTTTGAGGCGAAGGTTGAGACGCTGTCGGGCGGCCAGCGCAAACGGGTTGCCATGGCGGCTGCGCTATTGCTTCCGTCGGATGTGCTCATTCTCGATGAGCCTACGAACCATATCGATAATGATTCGGTGGCGTGGCTGGAAGGCATGCTGCAAAAGCGCAGAGGCGCGCTTCTTATGATTACGCATGATCGCTATTTCCTTGATCGTGTCAGCAATCGAGTCATTGAGCTGGATAAAGGCCAAGCTCACTTCTACCAAGCGAACTACAGCCGGTTTCTCGAGCTGAAGCTCGACCGTGAGGAACGCGAAGCGGCAACGGAGTCGAAGCGGCAGAACCTGCTGCGCAATGAGCTTGCATGGATTAGACGCGGCGCTAAGGCGAGAACGACGAAGCAGAAGGCGCGTATCGATCGATTCGAGGCGCTCAAAGCGGATGCGCCGAAGCAAGCGGGCGGTAAAATGGACGTATCCGTTGCTTCGACAAGGCTGGGACGCAAAATCATTGAAATCGAAGATGTTGCGAAACGCTTTGGTGACCGTACGCTTATTCGTGATTTTAGCTATATTGCCGTTCCTGAGGATCGTGTCGGCATCGTTGGGCGCAACGGAAGCGGGAAGTCTACGTTAATGAAGCTCATTACCGGCCAGCTAACGCCGGATGAAGGAACGGTCGAGCTTGGCGCAACCGTTAAGCTGGGCTGGTTCTCGCAGGAGCATGAGGAAATGGATCAATCACTGCGTGTGATAGAATACATTCGCGAGGGCGCTGAGCAGGTGAAAACAGGGGATGGCACAACGATATCGGCAGCTCAAATGCTGGAGCGTTTCTTGTTCTCGCCTACGATGCAATGGACGCCGATCTCCAAGCTGTCCGGCGGCGAGAAGCGTCGCTTGCAGCTGCTGCGTGTATTAATGAATGCGCCGAATGTGCTGCTGCTGGATGAGCCGACGAATGATTTGGATATTTCGACGTTGACCGTGCTTGAGGATTATTTGGATGATTTTCCGGGAGTTGTGTTTGTCGTCTCCCATGATCGTTATTTCCTAGACCGTACAGTTGATAAAATTATAGCGTTCGAGGGTAATGGCGTTATTGCTCATCATACCGGCAATTACTCGGATTATCAGGCGTTTGTCGAGAAGCATGGCAATGTTGCGCCGGCGGATGTGGCTGCTCCTAAACCAGCCGCAGCTGTTGATTCCGGCAGCAAGGCTGCACCGACTGCACCTGCACCTGCGAAACAGGCTGGCAAAGCGCTCAAAATGTCCTACAAGGATCAAAGGGATTTTGAGCAAATTGATGGCTGGATTGAGGAAGCGGAAACCGCGCTGGCTGACATCGCCGTCCGCATGGATGAAGCAAGCAGCGATTCCGGGCGATTGCAGGAGCTTATGGCGGAGCAGCAGCAGCTGCAAGAGAAGCTGGAGCAGCTGATGGACCGCTGGGCAGAGCTTAACGAATTGGCTGAGCAGATTGCTGCACAGAAGTAAAATTTCAGGCTGGAGTCAACGGCAGTATGATACAGCATAAGCATTTTATTAATAGCATTAACATTTAGGGAGAGGCGGTATGATTCATGAGCAAAGGTGATATTCGCAACATTTATTGCATTGGCCGTAATTATAGACTTCACGCATTGGAGCTGGGCAATGAGGTGCCTGAGGAGCCGCTCGTATTCACGAAGCCGTCTCATGCTGTCGTTCCAATGGCGGGTAACGTTGTCGAGCTGCCAGGCAATGTAGGCGAGGTGCATTTTGAGCTGGAAATCGTGCTGAGAATCGGTCGAGCTTATGAGCCGGGTATAGATACCGAGCTTTGTATCGATGGTATGGCACTTGGGCTCGATCTGACGCTGCGCGATGTACAATCGAAGCTGAAAGCGAAGGGACAGCCGTGGCTTGCTGCCAAAGGCTTCAAAGGCTCAGCTCCGCTTGGCGAATGGCTGGCGTATCCGGGTGCAGCAGCGCTTGCTGAGAACGAATTTGTTCTGCTTCGCAACGGGGAAGAAGCACAGCGCGGAAAAGCAAGCGATATGCTGTTCAACGTCTCCGAGCTGATTAAGTACGTAGGCGAGAACTATGGGCTTGGCGCCGGCGACATCCTGTATACGGGAACACCAGCGGGCGTAGCTGCTTTGCATGAAGGTGACCAGCTGCAAGCGTTATGGGCGGGCAACTCCGTGGGCAGCTGTAGTGTGACGCTTGTTTAAAAGGGCAGGCTGCTAATGATTTAGAGGATTTAGTATTGAACAGACAGTTCTTCCAGTATGGAAGAGCTGTTTTTATTTATTGTGGAAAAGGAAAGCAAACGAGGATGCCTCAGGAGCGATTTTGCTCCTGAGACACCCTCGTCTTATGCTGTAGCAGCTTATTTGCCGTTAAATGCGCTCAGCATCCATACATGCTTCTCAAGCGTTGTATGAATGGCCAAAAGCATATCGGCCGTCGTTTCGTCATTAGCCTTTTGAGCGGCTTCCATGCCTTCCTTCAGCTCGCCGATGATCGTCGTGAAATCCGTAATTAATTGATCGACCATTTGCGTAGCATCCTCTTTGTTGGAAGCTTCTTCAATGCTTGAGGTTTTCAAATAATCCTTCATGGTTGCGATTGGCGTGCCTTTCACCGCTAGCAGACGCTCAGCGATCTCATCCACGTGCAGCGCAGCTTCCTCATAAAGCTCTTGGAACTTCGCATGCAACGTGAAAAACTGGGAGCCCTTCACATACCAGTGGTAATTATGAAGCTTGATGTAAAGCACGCTCCAGTTGGCGATTTGGCGGTTCAAATGTTGTTGTACGGTTGTGTTTGTTTTAGTTGTAGTTGCTGTTGTCATCGTAATCATCCTTTCTGATGGTAGTCTGCGCTATTTGCAGTCTGCAAATACGAAAATGTTAATGTTGATTGCAAGTGGTGTGAGTGATTTAGACTAACTCCTTGTTTATAATTATTACAAACTGGAGGAGCTTTGTCAATATTAATACACCAATTAATGAGAAATGAAACAGGGTGTTGGAATAGGGTACGTTCTTTTAATGATGGAGACTGATATGCTGAAAAAGAATTCGTACGCCTCGTAGTAACCCCTCTGACTTAACAAAAGGAAGCCGACGGTCAAAATCTACCGTCGGCTTTCTTTTGTTATTAAACCCGCGCAGCCTCAGCTGCCTTAATCTCCGCTTCCGCAAGCATGAAGATCGTCAATATAAACATCGCATGCGACCAAGTAAGCGGGACTACCCATGCCGTTTCACCGGTGTTTTTGTCCACCTGCTCAGGGAGCAGGCCGGTCTCAGTACGGTGATCGAGCGCCCACTTCAGCAATTGCTTCGCTTCGTCGATGCTGCCGGTTTCAATGCGATAGTGAGCCAGCCATAAAGTAGTGAGAATCCATGGATTGCCTCCGATATAGATGTCATCCTCATAGCGCTTAATACCGCCTACGCCCGGCACGGTCAATGCTGCTTCTACTGCATCAGCCGTACGGCGCATACGGTCATGATCTGCTGGAACGGCGCCGAATGGAACCGCGATGCCGAGCAAGCTGACGTCAATGACTGGATCGTGGTTTAAAGTGTACTTCTGATAGCCTTTTATTCCTTCTGTCACATATCCTGCAGCACCGGCAGCGAGCGCTTGCTCATACTTGCCAGCTTGAACGGTAAGATTCACGCCGCGATAAAAACGTCCGCCTTCTTCATTCCAGCACAGCTCATTAATTGACGCTGAAATCCGCTCTGCGGCAGACTTCCACTCGGACGCTAACTCAGGTCTGCCTGCTAGCTCCGCAAAGCTGGCTGCTGCTGTCAAACCGCCGTGTACAGCGGCAGAGGAGTACGTATGCGATGCTTCCCGTTCTTCCCACAGATCGATGCTCGGTTTAGGCAATCCGCTCTCCGCGTCCAGGAAGCTCATCAAGAAGGAAGCGCCTTTCTCCACGGCAGGCCATACTTGCTTGGCAAACGCATGATCCTTCTGTTCCAAATGATGCTGCCACATTCCCCAAATAATAGAGGCGCCTTCATCAATTTGAAGCCCCCAAGAAGGAGCTAGGCTGCCATCATGATAATGGCGCTGCTGCCATGAGCCGTCAGGCGATTGAGCGGTAAGCGTCCAAGCGTAGAAGCTGTCGGATAGCGAGCCAAGTCCTGCTTTATCAAGCGCGGTCGTGATGAATGCGGCATCTCGTCCCCAACAGTAGGAATATCCGCCGCAGCGCGCAAAATTCTCATCGAATTCGGGAGCGGCAATGATGCTTCCGGTTTGCTCATCGGACATGAGCTTAAACATAAGCAAGGAACGGTCATATAATTCCGAAATTTCGGTGTCAGGAAGAGGACATGGTGCAGCTTCAGCCAAAAATTCATTCCAGTAAGCTGCTGTTTCGGCGATCCATTCCGAGCTTGGCTTGCTTTTTGCAGTCCGCATTTGTTGCAGTACAGTTTCCTCATCATGCCCGGCAGTTAGATAGACGGGAATCGTCACGGATGCACCGGCCGCTAGCTCATCGATGCGCCATTTTAAAGCGCCGTCTGGTCTCATATCAATGTTTTTGCCGTTTAGCTCGCCTTGCCCAGCCATATCCCAAGCAAGTCCGGATTGATAACCTGTGCATACGTTTGCACTTGAAAGCGCAAAATAGTACTTATGGCGAAAGTGAACCAAGGAGTCATTAGCGGCGTTAAACATCGTCGTATTGTACAGCTGATTCTCGCTGACTAGGAAGGAAGAATGAACGATAAACGAGAAGGAAACAGGCTGATCGCTGCTGTTATGGAAAGTATATTCACGAACGATAATATCTTGGCCAGGAACAGCAAGTTGGACGCTTCCGACTTGAACAGGCTGCTGCTCGGAACGAGCATTAACGCTAAAAATGTTCGTTTTGTCGATGTATTTAGCTTCATGCTTCCAGCCATCCGCCTCTTCATCAAACCAAGTTACGGGGGATTGGTCCCATTGAATACCGGTGCGAATAGCATCCACATGCTGCGGCAGATCGATGTTCGGCCACCACAAGCGGTACATTTTGCCTGTGCGGCCAAGCGAAGCGAGAAACTTGGAATTGCCGATAATGGCATCCACTAAAAACGGTTTTTTATTTGACATGCTGTCAACTCCTTTTGGATACGGTTTGAATAGAAGATTCGCGAACGATCAGCCTATGCGGAATGATCATGCGGTTCTGATGAACGCTTTCTTCTTGAATTAATCGGATTAACATTTGCGAAGCGGTGTAGCCAAGCTGGTAGGTTCCAATATCGATAGAGCTGATTGGAGGCGTTGCAAGCTCGGATAGGGCGATGTTATTGAAGCTTACAATGCTGAGATCATCGGGAACTTTGTAGCCAAGCTCTGTCAAGCCGCGCAATACGCCGAAGCCGACAACATCGTCAATGACGACAAGGCCGCTAGGCCGCTCGGGCAAGCTCATCATAAATGACATCGCACGATAGCCGCTTTGCTGCAAAAACTCTCCTTCCACGATCCATTCCGATTTGACGGGCAGACCAGCCTCTTGCATCGCTCTGCGATACCCTTGCATCCGGTCATGCGCAACGGTCAATGAAGGAGGACCGCTGACGAAGCCGATTCTTTCATGGCCTTGTAAAATTAAGTGCTGGGTAGCATCATAAGCAGCCAGCTCATTGTTATTGTCGACAGATAGGATGTTAGGGCGATCCTCTGTACGGCCGATTAAAACAGTAGGAAAGTTATGCTTGTTCAATAGATCGATTAAAGGGTCATTCACCCTCGAGGATAGCAAAATGACGCCGTCGACTCTGCGGCCAAACACAAGGCGGGATATCGTTTCGGTCTCATCGCTTGGAGAAGTGGCAGCAGTAAGCAGCATATCGTAGCCTGCACGCGTGGATTGAGTTAGTATTCCGCGAAGCAGCTCTCCGAAGAAAAAATCCTGGAACAGCTCTTCCGCAGGACGAGGCAGCATGATGGCTAATGTCCGGGTAGTCTTAGATACTAGGCTCTTCGCCATCACATTCGGATGATAGCCCATATCCTCCATTATTCTTTTCACCTTTTGGGTAGTTGCCTTACTTATACGAGGGTGGTTCGAAACGACCCTGGATACAGTTGAGGGCGATACTCCGGCTGCTTTTGCAATATCTTTAATGGTTACCATATATAGTTGAGCCCCCATCGCGCAATCATTTGTGCATGTGCTAATATGCTTCATCCTAATGCAACTGTTGTCTAAAAGTAAATATATATCTTAGGAAAGCGTTATACAAATGATAAAAAACTGAAGCAGATAGAGAAAATAGGCGAAAATGAAAGCAAACGTATTATTTCTCTGAAAAATTGAACGGTGCAAACGTTTTAACAAACTGCATGCGATGTTGTATGATGAAAGCACGAATAGAACGCTTACAAGACAATTTTATAGTCTTAAAAAAGGGTGAAACGGCTGATAATCCGATTTCACAGCATTTTCTAGCGGCTCTTGTACAAACGTTTGCGCAAGTTAGTTTCTATGCCTTTTATAGGCATGGCGTATCAAATTCTACCGCATATTGTTTGTATGAAGCCGGCATTTTATGAAAGTGGGCTAAAGGAATTGTTTGGAAGGCGCTAGTTCAAAAAAAGGCATGAAACACATTATGGAGGGGGATACCTAGCATGAAAAAGTGGTTTGTAATGTCATTAATCGCAGCCTTGCTTATTGTTTCCGCATGCGGATCGAACAAAGGCGGCAACGCAGAAAATGCTGGCAACGCAACGAATGCTCCAGCGAACAATACAGCGGGCAACACAAATAAAGGTGCTGAAGCAGCAGAAGAGATCGTTCCTGAAGAGGGCGCTTCGCTTCTCGTATGGGAAAGTAAAGAAGAGCGTCCATTCGTTGAAGCAATCGCGAAGGAATTTACTGAAAAATACGGCATTGAAATTAAATTCGAGGAAATCGGCGCAGGCGAACAAGTTAACAAGCTCGTTACAGACGGTCCTGCCGGTCTAGGCGCAGACGTTGTATTATTCCCGCATGATAACCTTGGTAAAGCTGTAACAGCTGGATTGGTTTTGCCAAATGATTACTACGAAGAGCAATCCAAAAGCGCGAACTCCGAAATCGCTGTAGATGCGGTAACGTATGACGGCGTACTTTACGGCTACCCGCGTTCAGTTGAAACCTATGCACTATTTTATAACAAAGCGCTAATCAAAGAAGCTCCAAAAACGTTCGATGAGGTTGTAGCGTTCTCCAAAACATTCAACGACACTAAAAACAACAAATACGGCTTGATGTGGGATGTAGGCAACTTCTACTTCAGCTATCCGTTCATCTCCACTGGCGGCTATGTATATGGCGATAAAGGTCAAAACAAAGAAGATATCGGTCTTAACACAGAAGGCGCAATCGCTGGCTTGAAATACTACGGATCCCTGAAAGACAGCATCTTGCCTTTGAACTCCGGGGATATCAACTACGATATTAAAAAAGGCTTGTTCATTGGCGGAACGCTAGCGATGGATATTAACGGTCCTTGGACGATTGGCGATTACAGAAACGCAGGAATTGATTTCGGCGTAGCTCCATTGCCAAGCATTAACGGCCAACCGGCATCTTCTTTCTCCGGCATTAAAGCTTGGTATGTTAACCAATTCTCGAAATTCCCGAACGCAGCTCGTCTATTCTCCTACTATGCTTCGACTAAAGAAGCACAGTTGAAAAACTTTGAGCTAACGGGTGCAATCCCTGCGAACATTGAAGCAGCAGCAGACCCTACTGTACAAGGCAACGAAGTTGTTAAGGGCTTCCTGGAGCAATTCAACCAATCGACGCCAATGCCATCCATCCCTGAAATGGGCAACGTTTGGAGCCCGATCGGCGCAGCTTTCGCTGACGTATGGAACTCCGGCAAGGATGCAAAAGAAGCGCTCGACAATGCTGTTCAACAAATCAAAGATGCAAACAATGGCGCAGCAACAGCAAAATAATATCATCTATTCGGGTTTACCCGCCGAATCTGTTCGGCGGGTAAACCGATGTTTATTAGCCGCTTTGTCAATAGCTGCGGCAAGATGTTTTTTTATATGAAAGGAAGGGAGTCAGGCGGGATGAATCGTCATCGCAGCACCGCGGCTATATTGTCGTTACTCGTAATGGGTCTTGGCCAATTGTATAATCGTCAAATAATAAAAGGTTTAATTATGCTCGTTGTCGAAGCGGCAGCGCTTATGTATTTTGTTCCGAATTTAGGGAGAGCCATCTGGGGAGTTGTAACACTCGGGGAAAAAACGCAAGGTCTTGAGAAAATAGGCAAAATCAGTGTTCGGGTAGAAGGAGATCACTCGATCTTTCTATTAATAAGCGGATTAATTACGATAATTTTATTCATCCTTTTTGTCATTATCTATGTTATGAATATCCGCGATGCATATCGGAACGGCAAGCAAAGAGATGAAGGAGTCATGCCTGCAAGCTTCCGCAAAACGCTGGCATATTTGACGGATCGCAATTTTCCGCACTTGATGCTTACGCTGCCGGCGCTGGGCGTTTTGTTTCTAACGATCATGCCGATTATCTTCATGGTCATGCTTGCGTTTACCAACTATGCGTCGCCTGATCATATTCCGCCAGCTAAACTGGTTGACTGGGTAGGCTTTCAAACATTTGCTAACCTGCTGACGCTCAAGACATGGAGCCATACCTTCGTGGGCGTATTTACATGGACGATCGTATGGGCGATTATCGCAACGGTAACGACCTATTTTGGCGGTTTGCTCGTTGCTTTGCTCATTGAGCAGAAGGGAATTCGTTTCAAAAAGCTATGGCGGACGCTGTTCATCATTCCATACGCGATTCCGCAGCTTATTTCCTTGCTCGTTATGAAAAACTTGTTCAACGGACAATTTGGTCCGATCAACCAATACTTAGGCTACTTCGGCATGGGCAAGCTGCCTTGGCTCACTGATCCATTTTGGGCGAAGGTCACCGTTATTATCGTTAATATGTGGATTGGTATTCCGGTATCGATGGTTCTAATTCTCGGCGTATTGACTGCTATTCCTAAAGATTTGTACGAAGCGGCTGATGTAGACGGGGCGACAGGCATCCAGAAGTTTCGTATCATTACGCTGCCGTTTGTCTTGTTCTCTACCGCTCCGATTCTGATCGCGCAGTTTGCAGGCAATATGAATAACTTTAACGTTATTTTCTTGCTGACGAACGGTGATCCGGTAAAAGGGGATTATCAATATGCAGGCAGCACCGACTTGCTTGTAACCTGGCTGTATAAGCTTACGCTGAACAATAGCCAATTCAATATGGCATCTGCGATCGGCATCATCATCTTTATCATCGTGGCGTCGTTCTCCATTTACAACTATCGCCGCTCGCGGTCATTTAAAGAGGAGGATATGATTCAATGAAAATGGGCCGCAAAACCGCAAATGTTGTGCGTCTGACGCTTAGCTATATCATTCTGATCGGTATAGCAATCTGTGCCGTCTATCCTGCTCTTTGGGTGCTGCTTTCCTCGCTTCGGCCGGGTACGGCTCTATTTAGCGAAAGTCTCATTCCGGAAACGTTCACTTTGGTTCACTATAAAGAGCTGTTCACAAGCCCGAGCTTCCGTTATGGGGTTTGGTATATGAACACTTTGAAAATTGCGACGCTGACGATGATCTTCTCTACGATCCTAGTCACGCTCAGCATGTACGCGTTGTCGCGCTTCCGCTTCCGCGGGCGCAAGATGACGCTGACGATTATGCTTGTGCTCGGCATGTTCCCGGGCTTCATGAGCATGATCGCAATCTTCATTTTCTTGCTGCAGCTTAACCTGCTAGATACGCATGCTGCGCTCATTATCGTATATTCAGCGGGCTCAGTGCTCGGAGGCTTCGTTGTCAAAGGGTTCTACGATACGATTCCGCGGAGTCTTGATGAAGCGGCTCGGATCGACGGGGCGTCCCATCTTCAAGTGTTTGTGAAAATCATGCTTCCGCTGTCGCGTCCAATGCTGACCTATGTGGCGCTGACTACGTTCACTGGCTCATGGGTTGACTTTATCTTTGCGAGACTGGTGCTTCGAAGTAAAGACAACTGGACGCTTGCGGTCGGCATGTGGGATCTCGTCAACTCCTACCAGAACAGTAACTTTACGCTGTTCGCTGCGGGAGCGGTTTTGATTGCGATTCCGATTACGCTGCTGTTCGTCTTCCTGCAGCGCTTCCTTGTACAAGGGCTGATGTCCGGCGCTTCGAAAGGATAAAGGAATGAAGCATAAACGTATGCGTAATGCGGCAATGATTTTGCTCGGTTCGATTTTACTTGCCGTGCTCGCCTCTTGCTCTTCAGATGAAGGAGGCAATAGCGGGAAACCGACTGCTGAGCTATCGGAAGAAGCGGCAGAACAAAGCGTTGGCGAGGAGGCGGTTGCTGCCTCTTATACGGTAGATGAGCAGCCTGGCGGCGTGTATTATGAAATATTCGTCCGTTCCTTCTATGATACGAATGGCGACGGGATTGGCGATCTGAATGGCGTAACCGCCAAGCTTGATTATTTGAAGGAGCTTGGCGTGAGCGGCATTTGGCTAATGCCGATTAATGCCTCGCCCAGCTACCACGGCTATGATACAACCGATTATTACGCGGTTAATCCGGAGTACGGCACGCTGGATGACTTGAAAAAGCTATTGGATGAAGCGCATAAGCGCGGTATCAGGGTCATTATGGATCTTGTCGTGAATCATACGAGCAAGGAGCATCCTTGGTTTAAGGAAGCACTTGCGGATGAGAACAGCACTTACCGCAGCTGGTATACCTTTGCGAAGGCGGGCGAACAGGTAAGAGCAGATGGCGCGGTAGGAGGCGACCCATGGCATAGCTATGGCAGCCTTAACTATTTAGGCGTCTTCTGGGAAGGCATGCCGGATCTCAACTTCGATGAGCCGAAGGTACGCGAGGAAATGGTCAAAATCGGTCAATATTGGCTTGAGCAAGGACTGGACGGCTACCGCCTTGATGCAGCCAAGCATATCTATGGCGATTTTGCTTCTACGGCAAGCAAGCCTGAGATTCAGGCGAAGAACAAGGCTTGGTGGCAGGAGTTTCGCGAGGGCATGAGCAAAGTGAAGCCGGATGCTTATTTGATCGGCGAGGTATGGGATTCACTGACCGTTATCGCGCCTTACTTCGATCAAGCGCTGAACTCTGCCTTCCACTTTGACCTAGCCGGCCGCTTGCTTAGCGCGGCGAGCTCGGAGCAGGATGCGGATCTGGCTTTCTCCTTAGGCCGTGCATATGGCGTATACGAGAAGTCTTCAGGCGGAACATTCGTAGATGCGCCATTCCTTAGCAATCATGATCAAACTCGCGCCATGACTGTGCTCGGCGGCAATGTCGATCATGCGAAGATGGCTGCTGCTATGCTGCTTACACTTCCGGGCACGCCATATCTTTATTATGGCGAGGAGCTTGGCATGAAAGGCGCTAAGCCGGATGAGTATATTCGCGAGCCTATGCTGTGGTACAGCGCAGCAAGCGGAGGCGAAGGGCAGACGACATGGGAGCAATCGCGCTTCAATGCGGATGCCTCTTCGGTTTCAGTCGAAGCTCAGTCGGATGATGAGCAGTCGATGCTGAATCATTATCGCGAGCTGATCAAGTGGCGGAATGAGGAGCCTGCCTTGCGCGATGGGGGAATAGCGGCGTTTAAGCTTGCGCCTGCTAACCAGAAGCTGAGTGCATATGTCCGCGTCATCGCTAGTGAACGGTTGCTCGTCATGCATAATTTATCAGGCGAGCCGCAAACGACCGACTTGCAGCCGTCGAAAACGTATGGCGAGTTCAAGGAGCTTGCACGTGCAGCTAACGACGGTGCGAAGCTGGATGGCAGCAAGCTGACGCTGCCAGCGTACAGCACCGTTATTTTGAAATAAAACGAATGAAGGGGCTTTCCCAAAAGCAGTATGCTCGCTGGGAAGATTGCTCGCTTTGAATGGAATGTTGGAAGTGGAAAAATAGCGGTACAGGGGGCTATTCCTGTACCGCTATTTTTCTATTTAGTTCTATGGCTGCTTGGCTTCATGAGATTGTGGGCAAGCGAAAGTCTTCCACCTCCAGGCTGCTTGCCTATGGCAAGCCACGAAGCAGGAATCGGCAGGATCCCCGGTTCTTCTTTACTTTAGTCTCGGATTCAATCATTCATGGGGCTGAGTTCTCTAGAGCCAGCATTAACGGGAAAAACTCCCGTTATTTCAAGTATTTTTTGGCAAAAATCAGGTTTAGATGGATTCTCTCCCGTTAATATCTCGCTTTTGACCCTATTTCGGTGAAAGTGATCCAATTAACGGGAGTTTTTCCAGCTAAATGAACGAACTAAAGTCATATCAGAAAATTAGATGGAAATTTTCCTGTTAATTACACAAAACAGAAATGATTTACTCCTAGCTGGTGTCATCGTGACGGCTTTGCCAATGATCATTTTATTTATTTTCTTGCAGCGTTATTTCATTTCCGGGGCACTAGCGGGCTCATTAAAGGGATAACGATTTAGTTGAATTCGCGTAAGGACTTCAATCGACAGTAGGCGAAGAGTCCCATAATAAGCATCGCTGCTCCGCTAATGGCAATAATGACGGCTGGGCCGTAAATATCGGATAAGGTAGAGAATACGGCTAACCCAACAGGCGGTGCAACGCTGGTTAAAGCGCCTATTAGCCCAAATAATCTGCCTTGCATCGAAGGATCAATCGCTGCTCGCAGCCCGATGAAGATGATCGTCGTACTGAATGAGAAGAGGAAGCCGACAAGCAGAATAACCGGCAGCGCAGCAGCGGCCGAGGGCAGCAGTGAAATAACGATGAATAATGGCCCCATTAGGATCATACTCCCAATAATCCAAATTCCTCTTCTTTTCAAGCGTGCATCAAGTCTCATGATCAAAATAGAGCCTAACACATAACCGAGCGGAATACAGGCCTCCATTAGCCCAAATACAAAAGGCTTTGCCTGCCACACCTGAACCGCCATCACCTGAATAAGCATGAAGGTGGATAGAAAGAAGAACATCACGAGCGGCAGCAAAATAATGACGCCCTTCGCAAAAGGATCATGCCACACATAGCGGAAGCCGGCTGTGAGATCTTCTTTAAAAGAGGCTTGCGGCTTTGATTTATCCCTGACCGCTGTATAAGGGAACTTGCCTGCTGATAAGAGTAGAATGCCCGACAGCAGAAAGGCTGCGGCATCGATTGCAATCGCAAAAGCCCCGCCAAATGCGGCTACGGCAATGCCTCCAAGCGCGAAACCGGATATTCGGATGATATTATCGGAAATGCTGATCGCGCCTACCGCCTTAGTCAGCTGCTCTTTACCTACAATTTCGATGAGCGAGGCTTGGAAGGCAGGCGTCCGAAATACGCCTGCGAACGCCACAAGTCCGGTTAATAAAACGATAAAAATAAATGGCACATTCGGCAAATAAATAAGAACGGCGATGGCGGCTACAAGAATAAATCGAACGATATCCGTCACCCACATCAAGGTGCGGCGGTCGGTGCGATCCGCAATCGTACCCGCGAAGGAACCAAACAGCATACTGATGACGAGGTGGGTAATGAGCACGGCCGACATCAGCTTGGCGCTGCCGGTCGTTTGCAGCACCCACAGGTTTAATGCGATGCTATGGAATGTATTTCCGAGCAGCGATAAGCTATAGCTGGAGAAGACGAGCATAAACGACCAGTTTCGCCAAATGGACGTCGTACTGGCATTTTGCTGCGGGGCGGGGGGGACGTTGGAATTGGCATTTTTGGCTAGTTCAAGCATGATTGATCCTCCCTAATAATGATGCAAAGTGGCAGCAAGAATGCTGCCGCGGTGACCGTTTACAATGATGCAAGGCGGCAGCAAGTCTGCTGCGGAAAGAACCGTTTTATCAACCCCTGCACAGTTTTTAACCATTTCACTTAATCGTTTAAGTTAGTGAAGAAAAAAGCAGAGATTACTCTGCGTTAAGGTGGTTGCTTGATTCACATCCCGCGATTGAACTCGCTTTGACTTCGATATATTTATGCTCAGGTCCATGCATTGGATTGTCTAGAAGCGTCATCATCAACTGAAAGGCTTCTTCGGGCTTTCGATTATGATACTGAATCCGAGTTGCCGCTGTTGGAAGGATGTCAGGGCAATCTGCCGTACAAATGACCGTTAGCTTAGGCGAATTAACATACTTTGCTGCAAGCACCCCGATGAACTCATTGAGAACAATCCCTTCTTTTTCCGCATGTTGTTCAAGAAAGCGCTTGAGCTTCTCTTCATTTTCCATCATATGAACCATGCTTGGATCAATGCCGGTGCTGCTTGAAATCGACTGGGTAAGCTCTGCATTGTTGAAGCTGTCCATAATAATGTAGCTAGGATGGATAAGTGAGGATGTTCTAGCCAATGCAAATGCATCTTTATAATCAAAATTCACTTTATAAAACAAGTCATCATCAATGATGCTGTCAATGACGATAAGCGGTACGCCTACTGAGAAATGGCTGGATATGAGATGGAAATTTTCGCTCTTAACGTCAATAACAAATACGCCGTCTAATTTTCGTTCCGATATGACATCGAGCCTTGGATTCAAGGCATCAAGGCTGGAGAGTACGACATGGTAGCCTCGATCCGTAAGGAGACGCTCAAGCCGATTAATAAATGAAGCATAACGAAGCTGTTTCCAGCTGCCCTCATCGTTTGCCCGGTTGAAAAGGATGCCAATTAGCCCCGACTTTTGCTTTACCAACGACCGTGCAGCTAGGTTTGGAACGTAGTTCAATTGTTTTGCAGCATCCAGCACTCGACATCTCGTATCATCGGGAATCGTTTGGTTTGCGACGTTGTTGAGCACATAGCTTACTGTAGCGACAGAAACCTGAGCGGCTTTTGCAATGTCCTTAAGCGTAGCTTTTTTGATGGGAATGCAGCTCCTTGTAAGTGTAGAACTTATCAACTTAATCGTTTAAGTTATTATGTCATGAATGATACACGATTGTCTATAGGCACCCAAATAAACGATGATGAATAATTTATTATAGCATCGCTTTTATGAAATGAGGGATTCCTATCCGAAACAACCGTGACGATCTTGGGAAAGGCGTAAAGAGCGGAAAAGCCAGAGATAATATTATTTTTGACATTTTTGAAAATAGTGAGAATCTACCGGATATCATTCAGTTTATTGGTCAGCTGCTTGTTACGGCTGGGGACATTGTCACGACTGCAGGGCAAGCGATGGCGCTGGAGCAAGAACAGCAGTCTCAGAATCAATCACAAAAGGATCAGCAAGATAAACAGCGCGAACAGCAGCAAGTGCAATTGCAGATCGAGCAGATGCAGAAGCAAATCGCTCAATTGCAAAAGCAAGTTAAAAATAAATCATAATACTTATAAGGATCAAAAGATAAAGCGAGATTGGTTGATTTGTTTTTGCAGATTTATCGTCGTGAATAAGGGGCTGTTGATTTGGTGGCGGTCTGCGCACGCATGCGTGCTTACAGCGTGAAATGGGTGGCAACTCGAAGAAAAGAGGCAGTCCATCAAATGGACTGCCTCTGCTTAGATTGGATAATACAATTTACTCTGCGGTCTGCTCCAATATTACGAAGCCGTAAGCTGGCAGCTTCAATTGCAGCTTGCCATGGGCATTGCTTGCAACAGCAGTGCCTTCTGTAAATTCGCTGATGCTCGAAAGCAGCACTGACCAAGTAGATACGTTATCTCTACTCTCGACAGCATTAGCATCCGAGTCATTCGCATGAACTGCATTAGTGTTCAACTCCTCAGGAGCATCGGCTGTGACTCTGTTAACCTCAGCCTTCAAAGCTTCAGTTGGTGCTGCGTTTATCTCTGTTGCAGCAACAACAGCAGACACCTCACTGCTTCCGAAACCTGTGAATGCGACAGCATGCGGAGCCGCTTCGAGGTCAGCCGGCGCCGCCTCTATCATGAAGCTAAGGTCTGCCTCTTCACCGCGTGCATTCAGCGCAACAAGCAGGCGCTGCTCGCCATCGCGGCGTTCATACACTAAGGTGCCGTCTGCTGCGCCGACATGTACGAAGCGGATGTCCGCACTGCGAAGCGCATTGTAGCGGTGGCGAAGACCAATCGCTGACTTATAGAAGTGAAGCAGCTCGGTATTTTGCTCAGCCTCGTCCCATACCATGCATTTGCGGCAGCCAGGATCGCCCGCGCCATTTATTCCTACCTCATCCCCGTAATAAATACATGGGGTGCCCGGGTAGGTCAGCTGGAACAACGAAGACAGCTTCATCGCTTCCGAATTGTCGTCGCAAATCGTAAGCAGCCGCGGCGTGTCGTGGCTATCGAGCAAATTGAAGGCCGATTCTGTCACCTGCTGCGGGTAGGCTGCAAGCTGTGTGCCGATGGCATTGGCAAAGGAAGTTGCGTCGATTGTCTGATAGGCGAAGAAATCTAGCACCGCGTTTGTGAACGGATAGTTCATGACCGCATCGAATTGATCGCCCTGCAGCCACATCATCGAATCATGCCAAATTTCGCCCAAAATGTACGCTTCCGGATTGACGTCTTTCACCGTCTTGCGGAATTCACGCCAAAACTGATGGTCAACCTCATTAGCTACGTCAAGGCGCCAGCCGTCGATGCCGATCTTCTCGATCCAGTAACGCGCAACCTCAAACAAGTATTGCTTCACTTCCGGATGCTCGGTGTTCAGCTTCGGCATAAGCGGCTCGAAGGCAAACGTCTCATAAGAAGGGACGCCGTCCACGACCTGCAGCGGCCACTCCCGAACGTAGAACCAATCCGCATACTTTGACTGCTGGCCGTACTTTTGCGCATCGACGAATGGCGGGAATGTTTTGCCTGAGTGGTTGAATACCGCATCAAGCAGGACGCGAATGCCGCGAGCATGGCAAGCATCCACCAACTCCTTCAGCTTCTCGTTAGTTCCAAAATGCGGATCAACCTTCATATAGTCCTGCGTGTCATATTTATGGTTGGTCGTCGCTTCGAACAGCGGCGTGAAATAAACGGCATTTATGCCAAGCTCGGAGATATGATCCAAATGATCGATTACACCCTGCAGGTCGCCGCCAAAAAAGTTTTGAGGAGTCGGCTCGCCGCCCCATGGCAGTACGTTTTCAGGACTCAGCGACGGATCACCGTTCGCAAACCGCTCCGGAAAGATTTGATAGAACACAGCATCCTTCACCCAAGCCGGCGGCTCGAATACGTCGATCGGATTAATATAAGGGAAGTCGAAAAATGAATTGGAGTTATCAGGAAGCGTATGCTCAAAGCCTTTGTCCGAGAAAAGAATCGTCTCAGCACCGCTCGTTAAGCGGAACGCATAGCGCAGCCGGCGAAAAGGCGGAATAACGGCCGTTTCCCAATAGTCGAACAGCGCATCAGTAGAAAAAATACGCATCGGCACAGTTGTGATGGTTTGATCCCATGCATACTTGTCGCCGACGATTGCTTCTACAGCCGCGACATCGTCTTTTTTTGTGCGCAAGCGGAGATGCAGCGTTTTGCCGTCGTAGGCGTAAGCCCAGTTTTGTTTTGGTCTGTGATATACAGCTTCTAATAGCATCATGAATCGCTCCTAATAAATGGTGTGGAAAACAGGATGAAAACGCGAAAAAAGGTACAACCTCTGCTTATAAAGCCGAGGTTGTACCTTGTCCCATAACACGTTCAGGCGCCGCTTGCGCGAAGCATATTGTGAACATATGGTTGCGGCAGCATTGCCTTTCTATTGTAACTCTCAACCCTTTTATTATACTTAATTTGCATGTATTGTACTAGTCGCTTTGCAAAAAAAGTTTAGGCATGAACCTCTTCATGCGCTTGTGATTCCAAGTAGCGCTCGCAATCAAGAGCAGCCATACAGCCGCTTCCCGCAGCGGTAATCGCTTGACGGTAAGTGCGGTCTTGAACGTCGCCGCAGGCGTATACGCCTGGGATATTCGTCTCCGAGGTGCCTGGCTTCACGATAATGTAGCCTTGCTCATCGGTATCGATTTGGCCGCCAAGGAAGCTTGTATTCGGCGTGTGGCCGATCGTAACAAATACGCCGTCTGTCTCGAGAAGCTCTTCTTCGCCCGTTTCATTATTGCGCACTTTCAACCCTTGCAAGCCCATGCCAGTTGCAGCTACTTCAAGCGGTGTGCGGTTTAGGCTCCATACGATTTTGTCGTTGGCGCGAGCGCGGTCCTGCATGATTTTTGAAGCGCGAAGATCTTCGCGGCGATGCACAAGCCTTACTTCGGAAGCGAAGCGGGTAAGGAATACGGCTTCCTCCATCGCGGAGTCGCCGCCTCCGACTACGATAATCTTTTTGCCGCGGAAGAAGAAGCCGTCACAGGTAGCGCAAGTGCTTACGCCGCGTCCGATATTTTCTTGCTCGCCTGGAATGCCCAAGTACTTAGCCGAAGCGCCGGTTGAGATAATGATCGATTCCGCCTGCAGCTCGCCGATGCCTTCCACGTCAAGCGTATAAGGACGTTTGCTGAAGTCTACGCTTTTCACGGAGCCTGTTTTGAATGTAGCGCCGAAGCGCTGCGCTTGCTTGCGCATGTTGGACATCAGCTCGCTGCCAAGGATACCGTCAGGGAAGCCTGGGAAATTCTCAACCTCCGTTGTAGTCGTAAGCTGACCGCCTGGCTGCCAACCTTCAATAACGAGCGGCTCCATGTTCGCGCGGGCCAAATAAATAGCAGATGTGAGTCCGGCAGGACCTGTACCGATAATAATCGTTTTATAAGTCATCTATATTCTCCTCCAGTTAGAAATGCTCGAAATGCTCTGAGATAATAAATACTACTTTAAAATTATTATAGTCTAATATCAAAGTCAATACGGTTCATGCATCATTCATGCATCGTTCATGTAACGTTCATGTTCATATTGTAAGCTGGATGCATAAACGAATTCACGGCGGCAGCATGATGCTCGACCCGGGCCTAGACCAGCTTGACGGCGCAAGCTTTATTATTCGGCTTCAACTGCGCTGCCTGCCTAGCTTTTAATGTTACAAAGCGTGGATAAATAAGGGGAGAAACGTTATGATGAAGGGAGCAATTGTGTGTAATGTAACGATGTGGGGGAGAAGCTACAATGGAGAAGCGGATACGGAAAGCGATCATACCTGCCGGGGGGCTGGGCACCAGGTTTTTGCCGGCTACGAAGGCGCAGCCGAAGGAAATGCTCCCGATCATCGATAAGCCAGCCATTCAATATATAGTAGAAGAGGCGGTCCAATCCGGGATTGAAAGCATAGTAATCGTCAGCGGCCGCAACAAGCGGGCGATCGAGGACCATTTTGACAAATCGGCTGAGCTTGAAATGGAGCTGGAGGCCCGTCATAACGAGGAAATGCTGAATATGGTTCGCAAAATATCGCAGCTTGCGGATATTTACTACGTTCGTCAAAAGGAGCCGCTGGGCCTAGGCCATGCTGTGCTGTGCGCGCGCCGCTTCATTGCGGACGAGCCGTTCGCCGTATTGCTTGGCGATGATATTTTAAAATCCGATCCGCCTTGCCTGCGCCAAATGATGGATGTGTACGAGCAGCAGAACTCGTCCGTCGTTGCCGTCATGGAAGTGCCTTGGGATCAAACGCATAAGTACGGAATCGTAGACATCGAGCGCGGCAAGCAGGTTGCGCGCGTCCGCGATATTATCGAGAAGCCGGCGCAAGGACAAGCTCCATCCAACTACGCGGTGGTCGGGCGCTACGTCCTTGACCCCGTCATTTTCGACCTGCTGGAGAAAGCGACGCCGGGGAAGGCTGGAGAAATCCAGCTGACGGACAGCTTGCAGCAATTAAACCGAATAGCCTCGTTATCAGCCTACCGCTTCGATGGCCGCAGACATGATGTCGGCGATAAGCTCGGCTTCGTGCAGGCTACTGTCGATTTTGCATTAGAGCGTTCTGATCTAGGGGTTGAGGTCAGAAAGTATTTGCTGGAGAGGCTGAAAGAGTCGAACGCATAACGCTGTAATTAGAAGGCCGCCGCTGGGCGGCTTTTTTCTCATTTTATTGTACAGCAATCAGCAGCGTTAAGATCATGTACGTACAAGTTAAGCATATGATATACTACTGGCATACAACTAACGGAGCTGAGGTGTGAAGTGAAGGAACAGCAAACGCCCAAATATATGCAATTAAAGCAGCAAATTTTATCCTGGATCGTCACGGCGCAGTTTAAGCCGCATGATAAGCTGCCATCGGAGAACGAGATTAGCAAGCAGTTCGAAATGAGCCGCCAAACCGTCCGGCAGGCGCTAGGCGATTTGGAGCAGGAGGGGTGGCTCTATCGCGCCCAAGGGAAAGGAACGTTCGTATCCGACCAGTCGGCGCCGGAGCGGAAGAATTCGTCGCAAGGGATGACGATCGGGATGATTACGACGCATATATCGGATTATATATTCCCTACTATTGTTAGGGGTGTTGAGTCGAGCCTGCGCGCGGTTGGCGCAAGATTGCTGCTCGCAAGCACCGATAATGAAAAGGAGAAAGAGAAGGACAGCTTGGAGTCGATGCTTCGCGAGCCGCTGACCGGACTGATTATCGAGCCGACGAAGAGTGCTGAGGGAAATCCGAACTTCAATTATTTTTTGGCGCTGGATGCGCTCAAAATTCCTTATATTATGCTCAATGAGCGTTACAGCGACGTGGATGCGCCATGCCTCCGGGTTGACGATGAGCTTGGGGGCTACCGCGCGGCAGAGCATCTCATTAAGCTTGGTCATACGCGTATCGCCGGATTTTTCAAAACCGATGATTTTCAAGGCGTTCACCGGATGCGCGGCTTTCTAAGAGCCCATCGTGAGCAGGGATTGACGGTTCCGCCGGATTATTTGCTTCGCTACTCTACGGAGGAGAAGCAAGACAAACCGGCGCAGGCGCTGTCCGCGCTGCTTCAGCGTGAGCAGGAGCAGCGCCCGACTGCTATTATTTGCTACAATGACGAGCTTGCCGTAAGGATGCTCGATGTCGTGCGGCAAATCGGCCTTGCAGTGCCAGAGCATTTATCAATCGTTGGTTTTGATGACTCGAACCTGGCAACCGCTACAGAGGTGAAGCTGACGACCATTTCCCACCCGAAAACCGAAATGGGAGCAGACGCCGTCGTCATGCTGCTCGGCATGGTGGAGAAGCAGCAGCGTCGCCAGTCGATGGACAAGGTTTATGATCCGCAGCTCGTAATCCGTGAATCGACGCAGCCTCCCAAAAGCTAATCCTGCGCTGACCGTTACAACTGAGGCTATTCATCAACAAAAAAACACGTGACACACTTGTACGTACAACCTATAATAAAAACAGAGCTATTCAATTGTAATGTCCGTATAAGTGAAAATGGGCAGGCGCATGAATGCTAGTTTGAAGGGAGCGTACAATACTCATGTTGGAAACGTTGAAGCATGCGGTTTGGGAAGCGAATATGGATCTTCCGAAATACGGATTAGTCACATTTACTTGGGGGAACGTAAGCGGCATAGATAGGGAGTCCGGCTATGCAGTCATTAAGCCGAGCGGTGTCCCTTATGAGGAGTTAAAAGCAGAGCAAATGGTTGTTGTGGATTTGGAGGGCAACGTTGTTGAAGGCAGCCACCGCCCTTCCTCGGATACGGCAACGCATGTGTTATTGTATAAAGCATTTCCAGCGATTGGCGGAATCGTTCATACACATTCGCCTTGGGCGACAAGCTGGGCGCAAGCGGGACGCGCGATTCCAGCGCTTGGCACGACGCATGGCGACTATTTCTACGGCGAGGTGCCTTGCACGCGCGCAATGACGGAAGCGGAAATCAAAGGCGCCTATGAGCTGGAGACAGGCAACGTGATCGTCGAAACGTTCGAGACAAACAACATCGATCCGAATCAAGTACCCTCGGTGCTAGTCAATAGCCATGCGCCATTTTGTTGGGGCAAGGACCCGCATAATGCGGTCCATAATGCAGTTGTGCTTGAGGAAGTGGCAAAAATGGCGCTTCACACGTTCGAGCTTAACCAGAGCGTACAGCCGATGGATCAAGCGTTGTTAGACCGTCACTATTTGCGGAAGCATGGAGCAAACGCCTACTACGGCCAAAAATAGGAGGACTCGGATAATGAGCAAAAAATATGCAATTGGCGTGGATTACGGAACGCAATCGGGACGCGCGGTTCTTGTTGATCTCTCTAACGGCGCAGAGTTAGCGGAGCACGTTACGCCTTATACTCATCATGTCATTGACGAGAAGCTTCCTGTCTCAGGCATTAAGCTGGAGCATGACTGGGCGCTTCAGCATCCGCTTGATTATATAGAAGTGCTGGAATTGTCCGTTCCTGCTGTAATGAAGGAATCCGGCATTGATCCTGCCGACGTTATCGGCCTAGGTATCGACTTTACGGCTTGTACCATGCTTCCAATCGATGCAGCGGGAGAGCCGCTCTGCACGCAGGATGCCTATAAGGATAATCCGCATAGCTGGGTGAAGCTGTGGAAGCATCACGCAGCCCAAGACGAGGCTAATCTTATTAATGAGATGGCTGCGCAGCGCGGTGAGAAATGGGTGCCGCGTTACGGCGGCAAGATCTCATCCGAGTGGATGATGGCCAAAGCTTGGCAAATTTTGAATGAAGCGCCTGATATCTATGAAACGGCAGATAAATTCGTTGAAGCTACAGACTGGGTTATCGGCCAATTGACCGGCAATATCGTGCGCAATAGCTGTACTGCCGGCTACAAGGGAATGTGGCATAAGCAAGAAGGCTATCCGAGCAAGCAATTTTTCAAAGCGCTTGATCCACGCCTTGAGAACTTGACGGAGACAAAGCTGCGCGGCGAGGTCGTTCCTTTGGGCTCGAAGGCCGGCGAATTGCTTCCTGCTATCGCTGCCCGCATCGGACTTGCGCCAGGCACTGCGATTGCAGTCGGCAACGTGGACGCGCACGCGGCCGTTCCGGGCGTTGGCGTAGTAACGCCAGGCAAGCTGGTTATGGCGATGGGAACATCGATCTGCCATATGCTGCTCGGCACGGAGGAGAGGGAAGTGGAGGGCATGTGCGGCGTCGTTGAGGACGGCATCATTCCGGGCTACTTCGGCTATGAAGCGGGACAATCGGCGGTTGGCGATATTTTTGAATGGTTCGTAGAGGAATCCGTTCCTGCCTATGTGCTGCAAGAAGCGAAGGAAGCTGGCGAGAACGTACATGTATATTTGACGCGCAAAGCGAGCGAGCTGGGCGTTGGCGAATCCGGCTTGCTGGCGCTGGACTGGTGGAACGGCAACCGTTCGGTATTGGTCGATACGGATCTGACGGGTATGATTGTAGGCCTGACCTTGCTGACGAAGCCATGGGAAATCTACCTTTCCCTGCTTGAAGCAACGGCGTTCGGCACGCGCAAAATCGTCGATGCGTTCCACAGCAACGGCGTAGAAGTCAATGAGCTGTACGCATGCGGCGGCTTGCCGCAGAAAAACGCGCTGCTCATGCAAATTTATGCGGATGTCACGAATCGCGAAATTAAGGTTGCAGCATCGAAGCAGACGCCTGCTCTTGGCGCAGCGATGTTCGGAGCGGTAGCGGCCGGCGCGGCGAAGGGCGGCTTTGACAGCATCGTCGATGCAGCCCAGAAGATGGCTCGCGTGCGCGAGGAAACGTTCAAGCCGATTCCGGCGAACGTTGCGGTATACGAGAAGCTGTATGCGGAATACAATCTGCTTCATGATTACTATGGCCGCGGTTCAAACGACGTGATGAAGCGCCTGAAGGCGATTAAAGAAGAGCAAGCTTAAGCCGCCTTCTGCATCGCTTTCTTTCAAGCTAATAGCATCCTCCAAACTAGGCAACGATCTCTGAAAGGGGATGTCTTGGAGACGCTGATGGCACAACGATTGAATCATTTATATGCTTCTATTGCTTCTAAGTGCTAGCGCATTATTTTAATTTATCCCGAAGATGAAGACGGCAGCAAGAATTGGATAGCAATCATTAGCGACATCGAAAATAATCCATGTTAATAAATGCAGCTTCTCTGGTCAAAAACCATGAGGGGCTGTCTTTATTTGGTTAACTAAATTTTCCACTAAATTAAATGGAGATTACTTACTATTTCATATAGAATAGATAGATGTGTAAAGAGAGAATCATGTGCTGGGAGATGAACGGAAGTGTATTGCCATCATTGCGGAAAGAAGCGGACAGACGATGCCATCTATTGCAGCCAGTGCGGCAGACTGCTCGCAATGGAAGTTGAAGCGACAGCGGCAGTTTATGAGAATCAGACTATCGTTTTAACGGAGACAGCCGTTTCTATAGAGACTTCATATGAGAGAGAATTAGCGAACATGCAATCAAGCTTGTCTAGGCCTAGTGCTGTAAGGAGAAGGAGCACTAAACGATCGATTTTGGCATGGTTAGTGCCCATTATGCTTGCGATTGTTACGGCGGGTTCTCTGTTTGGCTATTATCTCTATCAATCAGGAATTAATGATAGAGTAGTCCATCTGCATGCTAAGGCGAAGGAGGAGGCGCTTGCGGGTAAGTACGCGGAAGCTCAGGCGCTGCTTAAGGAAGCGCTGACTGTTCGTCCTGGCTTTGCTGCGGTGAAGAAGGATGCAGAGGTAGTTGATCGTGTTGCTGCTCTGTCCCAGTCTATTGCGGCAGTAGGCAAGCAGCTCGAGGAGCAGAAGCTTTCAGAAGCGGAGGAGTCGTTAGAGCCGCTTAAGAGCGAGCTGAAGGGTCATTCTGAGCCAATCTATGCCAAGGTGAAAGCGCAGCTTGGTGATTGCAAGGTGCAGCTTGAACTGATGAAGCTGACAGAAGAGCTTGCTGATTTGAACACGGTGGATGAGCTTGCTGCAAAGCTTAATGTGGCGAATCATTTAGAGGGTGACGAAGCCTCGGCCGTACAGGAGCAGATTTTGGCGAAAATCGTAGATATCAGCTTCAAGGAAGCGGAAGCTCTCCTTAAGACCAAGCATTACTCGGACGCCTTGGAAGTAACGGACAAGGCACTGGAATACGCCAAGGACAACGAGCAGCTAGCGGCGCTTGAGAAAGAGATCAATAAAGCGCAATCCGATTATGAGAAAACGGAGCAGCAGCGGTTAGAGCATGCGATGCAGCAAGCGGCAGCAGAGGATTTGAAAAACCATACAGCAGCTGTAGAGGTCATTCAGATTGATTCAACGCTTGATGAGTTTGGTGACCTTACAATTACAGCGGAGCTGAAAAACGCAGCTACGAAGCCTATTTATTCGATTACCGTGAAGTTTAAAGTTTATGATGCGGCAGGTGTAGAGGTAGGCTCGGGCACGGCAGTAGCCGTACCGGATTACGTCGATGCAGGCGAGAAAATGAGCTTCACCGGTACCATTTACGGTATAAATGTTGAAAATACGACCGTTGTCGTTGATCACGCGACTTGGTATTTGGATTAAAGGGGGCGATGAGATGAGTAGACGAGCATGGATCAGCGCCATCGCATCAATCCTGATTGTATGCGGAGGCATGGCTGCCGCCTGGGGTATTCATACCGAAGTGCCTAAGCAGCTTGCAGGCAAGCCGCTTCTTGCCGTTGCGGCAGAAAAAAAGACTAAGACGCTTAAGGACATCATTTTCGAGACGCAAAAGCTTGTCGTGATGATCGAGACGGAAGATGGCGATCAAGGCTCAGGCTTCCTCTATAATTTGGAGGGCGATCTGATTACGAACGCGCATGTCGTAGCTGGCTCCAACAAGGTGAAAATTAAAACGGCGGATGCCCGCGAGCTGGACGGCGAGGTTATTGGCATAAGCACGGAGACCGATATTGCCGTCGTCCGCGTAACCGCTCTGGCAGGCACGGAGCCGCTGCAGGTTTTTCGTGATGAGAAGGCAGAGGTAGGCGACGAGGTGCTTGCTGTAGGCAGTCCGCTTGGTTTTCAAAATACGGTTACGACAGGTATTATTAGCGGCTTAGGCAGAAGCTTTGAGATTGAGCCGTATTTGTACTCCGATCTGTATCAAATCTCTGCCCCGATTGCTCCCGGCAACAGTGGAGGACCGCTCGTTGATCGTAAGACGGGCGAGGTGCTCGGCATCAACTCGGCGGGCTATGAACAAGGCTCAATTGGCTTTAGTATTCCAATAGCGAATGTCATTGAGATCGCAGAGGGTTGGTCGAAGGAGCCGATGGCGGAGCTTCCTGAGCTTGAGCAATTAGAGGAATCGGCTGATTTGGAGGACAATGCTTCGGTAGAAGAGTTCGCGGGTTATCTCGTTACGCATTTCTACGACAGTCTGAACAATGCCGATTACGTCTATGCGTACTCGCTGCTTGGCGGCAACTGGAAGGAAGGCACCAGCTACGAGAAGTTCAGGGAGGGTTATCTCGGAACGCTTAACGTCGTAATTGATAATATGCATGTCTATGACAGCAAGAACGAGAAGGCAACAGTTATCGCGGTCATTTCAGTGGACGAGCGGGTTGACGGCAAAAACGTGCTTAGCAAATACCAAGTAACCTATGAGGTAGGCTACGAAAATGATCAACTGAAGCTTATTAGCGGCAAAGGGAAGGCGATTAAGTAAGAGGCTGATTATGGGCTGTGCAAAAGAGAAAGAGCTAGAAAAACCGTCCGGGGGTAACGGTATTCTCTAGCTCTTTATTTTGATGTTTCGTTTTAGATTTCTTCTGATGGGTTGAAACCTTCGTTTTGGTCAGAAATTTCAGATTCGTTATCTTCCTCGCGCGGGAAAGGTCTAAAAATGAGCTCGAGAGCGACAGAGTCATTGCGCTGAACAGGGAAGCTTAGCAGCGTTGCTGGAATAATGCGTCCATTCAACAGCAGGCGATAGCTAATATTGCCGCCAATCGGAATGCCGCTAACGGAAACGATTTGCCCGTTAAAGTTGACACGTACAACGCCGGTTGCAGCAAGCGCTTGATAAATTGACAAGCCCGGACGGAAAGGTACGCGATACGCTTGTGTTACATACGGGAATGCTCTTCCTCCATTAATGACGACCGTTACAGAAGCTTGCGGCCCCGGAGGGAATGGGAACGGTATCGGAAATGGAATAGGGAACGGGAAAGGGAACGGCCCTGGCGGGAAAGGGAACGGCCCTGGCGGGAAAGGCCCCGGCCCTGGCGGGAAAGGCCCCGGCCCTGGCGGGAATGGCCCCGGCCCCGGCGGGAATGGCCCCGGCCCCGGCCCTGGCGGGAAGCCACCTGGGCCTCCCGGTCCTCCAGGTCCGCCGCCTGGCGAAGGCATCGGCATGATCATGCGTGGTCCGCCGCAGCCGCAGTCGCTGCCGGCTTGTGCGTATTGCCGCGGATCTGCGAGAAATTGTGGCTCATTAGAGTAAGTATAGTCCATGCAAGCACTCAGTCTCCTTCACGAAACAGTTTAGGCATATATCCTTCTGTATCGTATGCGGCATACGCCCATGCGGTGTTCGCAAGTTTTGGAGGGGGAGAGATATGCAAAAGTGCTGCCTCGATGATGCAACCGGAAAACGCGACCTTGTCAGAATAGAAAAATATACATAAACAAAACTAGTTTTCAGAACGGTCAGTGGATTATGGACAGGGCAACCTACCATATCTATTGGTAAAGGATTTTTTTGTGCTCGGATTTAATAATCACGAAGTATTATGAAGATTCCGAGAACATTATTGCAACGCTAGTGTCCTGATATGTTTTGTAAGCAAGAAGGAATTCATTAAGATTCCTTCTTGCACTATTTTTTTCAATATTAATTAGTCCATGAGTTATTGGAATTCTATTTTATCGGAGGTAATGAGGATAATGGAAAAAAAAATTAAAGCTTATAAATTTTCTATGTTAATGTCTATTGTATGTATTATTTTATCAGGTGTTAACTATTTAGCTTTCAAAGTGCCTGTAGTTGGAATAGCGTTTATTGTAGTTACAATTACGCTCATTATTACTTTTTTTTGTTATAAAATGGAAACAAAAAACATCAATAAATAACAGAGTGAAACACTCGCGTTGCATAAACCTTGACACTCTATGTTTCTGAAAATTAAGAAAACGTATTTCAGACAGCAAACCCAAAAGGTCGAACGCCTCTTAAAGGTAGCTCTTTCCATTTAAATAAATTATGTAAATTTGTTCACATGAGTAATTAACCGGTTGATTTGGAGACTATCTGCTCGTTTCTCTTCGTCGTCTCGTATTTATCTTGCCGGGTTTCAGACACCCGATCTGTGAACGTTCTCGTACATATTGGCGCTAACCATTTACCAAACGAAGAAATAGCTTATGCTTGTCCATGAGATTGATCCTTTTCAGTGGATTATGGACAGGGCTACCTACCATATCTATTGTAAAGGATTTTTTTATGTGCAATTTTCGATAAAACAGAAAGTTATGAAGAATCAGATAACATTAATGCAACGCTAGTGAAAAATAACAGGAAAACCTCCATCTAATTTTGTAAAGAAAGGGAAATTTGATCATTTAACTGGAAAATCTCCCGCTAAATAGAGCACTTTCACCGCAACTGGGCCATTATGAAAAGATTAACAGGAAAAATTCCTTCTAGTTCCCTTTTTCGCCTAAAATCATTCGAATTAACGGGAGTTTTTCCCGTTAATCATGCTGCCGGTTGCCTGGGAGCTATAGCTACGGCTGAAGTTCCATCTGCCCCTTCGCAAAGCTGCGCTGGTGCTTGTCATGTGAGCGCAGAGACTCAAAACGACCACGTTGTCAGTACGTGAATCCGAAAACAAGAAGGAAAAGCTGGCAAACGATTTTTTCAAAACTAAAAACAAACAAAACAAAACGAGCCATAGAATCGCTTCTAAGGCTCGTTTTGCATATAGGGAATCATATAAGAACCCTAAATTATTTAGTTTATTTCCATAACACTAACTCAATTAATGAGTCATCGTCTGTTAGGAAAAACGCTATTATTTTACTGCTGCTTCGTAACGTTTGCTAACTTCATCCCAGTTAACTACGTTCCAGAACGCTGCGATGTAATCAGGGCGTTTGTTTTGGTAGTTCAGGTAGTAAGCGTGCTCCCAAACATCAAGACCAAGAATTGGCGTTTCGCCTTCCATGATCGGGCTGTCTTGGTTCGGCAAGCTGTATACTTTCAATTTGCCGTTTGCAACTGCCAGGAATGCCCAGCCGCTGCCGAAACGAGTTGTAGCTGCTTTAGCGAAATCAGCTTTGAAAGTGTCAAAGCCGCCAAGCTCGCTGTCGATTGCTGCTGCAAGAGCGCCAGTAGGTGCTCCGCCTGCGTTTGGAGCGATTGTTTCCCAGAACAAGCTGTGGTTGGCATGTCCGCCGCCGTTGTTGCGAACAGCAGTGCGGATTGCTTCAGGAACGCTAGCAAGATCGGAGATCAAATCTTCGATTGATTTGCTTTGCAATTCTGGAGCGGACTCCAAAGCAGCGTTAAGGTTAGTCACGTATGCGTTATGGTGACGGCCGTGGTGAATTTCCATTGTAGTCGCATCGATATGCGGCTCAAGTGCGTTGTGCGCGTACGGCAAAGCAGGTAGTTGATGTGCCATTTTTTACAGCCTCCTAATTATATGTAGTTATCCAAATCCATTATCCCTTATCCGATTGAATAAATCAACATTATTGTTTCAAAAGTCGTAAGAGTTAGGAAGTAAAAACATACCTGCAATAGGGTAACACCATTCTGCAAAAATTATGCAAAATAGTCGTTAAGAAACGTATCCGTTTACACAAAAACCGATTAAATCGATGTAAGCGCTTAATATTAAGCGTTTTCAGGAGATAATCGATGATTTGTTTAATTTTTTTAAGGAATATTAAAGATAGAAGCAGGATTTCGTTAAAATTTGTCGTAATATATTCTAAATGCAGTACTATGACATGGTATAGAAGGTGTAATTTTAATGAATGTTCGTTCCTTCCAGTTGTCCGATTACCGACCAATTACAGCACTTCTCGAGGATGTTCTTACAGAAGAGTGCTACGAACAAACGATGGAGGCTTTTGCCCGCCAGTTGTCATGGGATAGTGATTTAGTTCTTGTCGCTGTCGAAAATTCCGAAATTGTGGGCATGATTATCGGTACGATTGATAATAACAAAGGTTATTATTATCGAATTGCCGTCTCTCCTCTCCACCAAAGGAAAGGAATCGGTAGAACGCTTATCCAGGCATTGCGCCAGCGTTTCGAACAGCGCAATGTCACAAAGATACTAATAACCGCGGACGAGCATAATGAACCAGTTCTGCCGCTGTATGAATCAATGGGCTACGTTGCCAACGATTTTATCAGATCGTTTCAGAAATTGAGCATTGTTGCGGGTTAACGCTAACTTTACTGCATGTTAGATTGGACGCAGGGCATATCTGCATCGCCATTGCTTTTGGCGGTGAGATATGCTTTTCTTATTACTATATACTTTTTTCGAGGAGAACGGGATGGAACCATATCGGCACTGTGTCATCAAAAGCTTCAAACATAACGGTCACATTCACCGTACATGGCAGCAGAATTGGCTCGTTCCGGATGAGCTGCGTGCTGATGAGCATAAAGAGGAGTCCATGATCGTACTCATTAACCGCCAGACGCCGATTCAAGAGTCTGATGGTAAAGTATGGATCAGCCGAGTCCCCGCAGTTTCCTTTTTTATACCTAGGCAGTGGTTTAATATCGTCGCTTTGCTGGAGGAGGGAGGCGTTCGCTATTATTGCAATATTGCCTCGCCGCCTTACTTGCAAGGGGATGTGCTTACCTATATTGACTATGATTTGGATGTTATCCGGACGGTAGACGGCGAGAGGTTCGTTGTCGATCAGGATGAATATGAGATGCATAAAGCAGCCTATCACTATCCAAAAATGGTTGACGAAAAGGTGCATGAGGGGCTTGAAGCGCTTCTGCGGCGAATCGATCAAGGGCAGGCGCCTTTTCAGGATCAACACGCAACCCGCTATTACGATGAATGGCGCAAACGCATGGATGAGGTGGAGCAATGAGCGAGATCAATCAGGATCATGAGCTCGAGGAGAACGATGCGGGCGCAGTTGAAAGCAATCGCACTTCATGGCTGGAAGAGCTGCTGGATTGGACCAAAACATTAGTTTTTGCTTTTGCCGTTGTGATGCTTCTGCATTTCTTTGTATTTAATCTCTCCAAAGTAGAGGGGCATTCGATGGAGCCTACGTTAACGGCGCATGAGTGGCTCTTTGTTAATAAATTCGTCTATTTGGTCGGCAAGCCGAAAATCGGGGATGTCGTTATTTTGAAGGAGCCGAACACAGGAGCAAAAGAAGAGAAGTATCTTGTGAAAAGGGTAGTAGGCGTACCGGGCGATCGTATCGAAGTTCAAAATCAACGACTTTATCGCAACGGCAAGCTGGTGGACGAGCCGTATACAGATACATTGATTGAAGATATGAGCTATGGACCAGAGGTAATCGGCGAGGGACTGTATTTTGTTATGGGGGATAATCGTCATGCAAGAGCCAGTCTGGACAGCAGAACTTTTCATGCAGTGCCGGAAGATCTGATACGGGGCAGAGCCGATTGTATTTTGTGGCCATACAAGGAAATAAGAGGGCTGTAGCGGGGTGCGATCGAAGCAGGTTTGCTTTGCAAACCTAGGCACACGCTTACGAAGTAGGTTTGCTTTGCAAACCTTTAAGGAGGGGTCGACAATGAAGGACGTTATCATCTATACAGACGGTGCTTGCTCCGGCAACCCGGGTCCGGGCGGCTGGGGAGCGGTGCTGTTGTTTGGCGTTCATCAGAAGGAGATTTCGGGGGGCGAGAAGCATTCGACGAATAATCGCATGGAAATTCAGGCGGTAATCGAAGGTTTGAAGCTGCTGAAGGAGCCCTGTCAGGTAAAGGTTTATAGCGATTCGGCATATGTCGTGAATTGCTTCCAGAAGGGCTGGATCAACGGCTGGCTGCGCAACGGGTGGAAGAACAGCAAGAAGGAGCCCGTAGAGAACCAAGAGCTGTGGAAAGCGCTATGGGAGCTAATGCAAAGACATAAAGTAGAATACGTGAAGGTAAAAGGCCATAGCGATAACGAATGGAATAATCGCTGTGACGAGCTGGCTCGTGCAGCTATTAAACGGTTATAGCTTATGGCGAATAGATGGGCAAAGCTGAAGGAAGAAATGTTAGAGGCGGCACCAAGCCTAGGCATCGACAAAATAGGAATCGCCTCTGCGGACCCCTTTGTTTCATTAAAACAAATATTGCTTAGGCATCGCGAGCTAGGGAGAGAATCCGGCTTTGAGGAGCCGGACATTGAGAAGCGAACGAATCCGGCGCTGCTGTTCGATAAACCGCAGTCGATCATTGCGATCGCAATCGCTTATCCCTCGAAGCTGAAGGACCCTCCCAAATCGGAGCCGGGAGCAAGGCGGGGCATTATGTCGCGCTCGGCTTGGGGAGACGATTATCATAAGGTGCTTCGGAATCGGCTTGCCAAGCTGGAGGCATGGCTGAGAGAGCGTGTGCCGGACTTCCGCGCAGAAAGCATGGTCGATACTGGAGCTTTGTCCGATCGCGCCGTAGCAGAGCGGGCTGGCATAGGCTGGAGTGCGAAAAACTGCTCCATCATATCGCCGGAGCTAGGCTCGTGGATCTATTTGGGCGAGATGATCACGAATGTGCCGTTCGAGCCGGATGAACCGATTACGGAAAGCTGCGGCTCCTGCACCAAATGCATTGACGCATGCCCGACGGACGCTTTAGTTGGGCCAGGACAATTGAATGCCAGCAGGTGTATCTCCTTCGTGACGCAAACAAAGGGAATGGTATCGGACGAGTTTATGCGCAAAATCGGAAATCGGCTGTATGGCTGCGATACATGCCAGACTGTCTGCCCGATAAACCGAGGCAAAAACTGGACGCATCAGCCTGAGCTGCAGCCCGACAACGAGCTTGCAAAGCCGCTGCTGGTTCCATTGCTTACGATAGGAAACAAAGAGTTTCAAGCGAGATACGGCAGCACCTCCTCGGCATGGCGCGGCAAAAAGCCGATCCAGCGCAATGCTGTGATTGCGCTTGGCAACTTCAAAGAGGCAAGCGCGGTGCCTGATTTGATTCGGGTGCTTGAGCAGGATACGCGGCCGGTGCTTCGCGGTACCGCAGCATGGGCGCTAGCGCGAATCGGCGGGAAGCAGGCTGAGGAGGCTTTGCTTGCAGCTTCTAGCAAAGAGAGCGACGAGGAAGCGCTGCATGCGATAGCAAATGCGCTTGCACAAATCAACAAAGAGACCGAGAAGTAAACGGAAGCAGGTGGAGTAATGACTGAGCGGCTATACGCGGCTGAGATTGATTCGCCAATCGGAGCGATGACATTGACAGCAACGGACACAGGCATTTGCCATTTGGATTTCTCTTCATACGTGGATGCCTTGGACAGGCTTCAGCCATGGGCGATACGCCATATAGGACCGCGCAGCTCAGACATTATGCTGGTTGATGCGTCATCTCATCCGCTGCTGAAGGAAGCAGACAGGCAGCTAAAGCTATATTTTGCCGGAGGATTGCAGCAGTTCGAGCTCCCTATTCAGATGTATGGTACGCCGTTTCAGCAGAAGGTGTGGGCAGCTTTGCAGCAAATTCCTTATGGCGAGACACGCACCTACAAAGACATTGCGGTGATGCTTGGCCAGCCAGGCGCGATGCGGGCCGTTGGCGGTGCGAATAATCGCAATCCCGTATCGATCATTGTGCCTTGTCATCGCGTGATTGGGGCGAGTGGCCAGATGGTCGGTTATGGCGGAGGTCTGCCGATCAAGATAGCGCTGCTTGAACTTGAGGCAAGAGCCTAATACGAATGAAATAGCAGCCTCAGAATGGTTGCGATTAGCACTAAGCTGTTCATTGTAAACACGTTGTGAACATGCTATCATGGGAACATTATACACAGCAGGAGATCTAGAAAGGTCAGGTGGAACGTATGTCTTGGGTTAATATTGTGGTACCAATCGTTACTTTAGTGGCGGGAGCTGTAGGGGGCTTTTTTGTAGGCGTATTCTATCTGCGAAAGCAGCTTGAGAAGATGCAAAACGATCCTGAGATGATTCAAAAAATGGCTAAGCAAATGGGATACAACTTGAATAAACAGCAAATGCAAAAAGCTCAGCACATGATGAAAAATCAAAAAATGCCTCGCAGATAAGGAGCGTAAAGGTAGCCGGAAGGAGTGTTCAGAAATGGCGGGGAGGAAAGACTACGTCAATTCGAGTGTGACGAGCAATCGGGAGCAGATTGAACACCACGTGAAAGAAATATTGAAGTTGATTGGCGAAAATGTGGATCGGGAAGGTTTGTTGGAAACGCCTGCACGCGTAACTCGGATGTATGAGGAAATTTTTGCTGGCTATGAGGTAGATCCTCGCGAGGTGCTTGGCGTCACATTCGATGAGCAGCACGAAGAGCTTGTCATCGTCAAGGATATCGTGTATTACAGCCAGTGCGAGCATCATATGGCGCCGTTTTTCGGGAAGGCGCATATCGGTTACATCCCTAGCGGCAAAATCGCCGGGCTCAGCAAGCTGGCTCGCCTTGTAGAGGCGGTTACTCGCCGCCTGCAGGTGCAAGAGCGCATCACATCGCAAATTGCGGATATCCTTGCTGAGGAGCTGCAGCCAAACGGCGTGATGGTCGTTGTGGAAGGCGAGCATCTATGCATGTGCGCCCGCGGCGTGAAGAAGCCTGGCAGCAAGACGGTAACATCCGCTGTAAGAGGCGAATTCCGCAGAAACACAGCGCTTCGCTCCGAGTTTCTTACTTTGCTCAAGCAATAAACGGCTTGTAATAGAAAGTCCGTCAAGGAGGAACACTCTTGACGGACTTTTTTTGATAGCGGCAATTGTCAGAACGGCACCCAAACTAGCTTGCGCGCCTCCTCGAAGCGTTCATTCACATAATGCCAGTTGACCACGTTCCACCAGTCCTGCGCATAGTCGGTCCGTCTATTTTGATGCTTCAAATAATAGGCATGCTCCCACACATCTAAAGGAAGCAAGGGGACGATATCCCACTGGGATTGATTTTGATGTTTCTCAGCGGTTAAGATTTCGAGTCGCCTGCTTCGCGGACTCCATACGAGAATAGCCCAGCCGCTGCCCTCTACCTTCGCAGCAGCCTCGCTGAACTGCTTTCTAAAGCCGGTGAAGCTGCCAAAATCGTTTCTGATCTGATTGCTAAGCGGCCCAATCGCCTCACCGCCGCCGTAGGGTGACATGACGTACCAGAACAAAGTGTGCAAATAATGGCCGGCACCGTGAAAAGCCAGCTCGCGCTCCCAATGCTTAACGAGGTCAAAATTACCGGTATCGCGCGCTGCCTGCAGCTGAAGCTCAGCATTATTCAAGCCATCTACATAGGATTGGTGATGGATCTGATGATGAACTTTCATCGTATATTCATCGATATACGGTTCAAGCTCATCATAAGCATAAGGCAAAGAAGGCAGCGTATGGCCGCCAATCGGCACCACCTGCAGGAGCGGGGTGCGGTGCCGGCTATTGCCAGGGCTATTCACAGCTTGGCGATAAGCGCTCATTAAGCCAATATAATAATTCGATTCTCGGATGGAATGGGAAATAACGGTTTTGGTTAAGGCTGTGGATACGGCAGCCGTACGCTCGGTCAACTGCGTGAGCTGATCGACATAGGTTAGAGATTGCTCAAGCGAAGCATCGACAAGCGCATCTACGGTCTGCTCGACATGTGACGGTAAGCGTGAAGGATAAGGCACCCAGTCATCCAGCCATTGATTCGTATAATGGGCAGTTTGAGAGAATATAGGCTCCCAAGACTCTAGAAGCTGTACATACTGGCGTTCAAGCTCAGGGGTTGCCTGTAAAATAACGGCGGCATGCTCTTTCTCCTGGAGCTTCCAATGTCGGATTAATTCCATAACGCGAACGGGCATGAGCGTTCCATAAACAAAAAGCACGACCATCGCCTCCCTTTGTCGCAACAAGTGCATCTATGTTAGATGTATTCGTTGTGAAACGGGCTTATGTCGTGCTTTCTGTTTATAATCTTTCTGCTTGGAGCTGCTGGTCGACTTGGCTCAGAAATAGGGCAGCTCTCTGAATATATTCGCTCGGATGCACTTGGAACAGGAGCTCATGCTTGCCATCTTGTACGATCCACGAGCGGGAGAGAACGTTGCCTTGACTTTCAGCGATGGCTTCTGCCGTCTGAAAGGGTGCCTTTACGTCATTCGTGCCATGAATGATGAACAGCGGGATATCGTAGACGTTCGAGATAACCTCGCTTGCCGGAATAGATCCGAAGCTTGCCCCCGTCCATAGGGGAATCATCGATTCAATGAGCGGAAGCGAGAAGCGCGGCAGCGAGACAAATTGATTCAGGTTATCAAATAATGCCTCCGGGCTTGGGATAAATAAGCTATCGAGTATCATCGCATCGATATCATCGGTCTGCAGGGCAGCTTGCAGGGCGGTTCCCGCACCCATTGAGAAGCCCCAGACGACGATATCCTCGGCGCCGCGTGACTTGGCGTAATCTACAGCAGCGAGCAGCTGCTGCGACTCCTCGAGGCCGCCAGTGGCCGGAGCCTTGTACTCCTTCGAGGCGTAGCCATAGTCAAACAGCAATATATTATAGTTTAAACCGTGCAGCAGCTTGGAGAGCTCATACATCGGTACCCAGGATTCTTCGCGATTTGCGCCATATCCATGGCTGAAAACAACAGTGCGCGCCGAAGTCACATACTCGCTGGCATTTGCTTCTGCGGGAATAAACCAGCCGCTGACAGTCGTATCGCCGCTTTTGCTAGGGAAAATGACATCCTCATAGTCTAAGCCGATAGCCGCTTGCGGATTAGAAGATAGCGGCGCGACAAAAGGATACGCAAGCATCCAAGCGACATAGCCATGAAAGATAATGAATGCCAGCAGGATCATAGCAGTGAGAGAAGCGATCGAGGCAACGAGCAAATGCTTGCCGCGGCTTCTCGTTTTGCGAAGCTGGAACAGGTACTCGGAATCTCCTAGCGGGAAGGGCTGAAGGTTTTGCGGAAATCCGCCTTCAAGCGGCAATGGTGTCATAATGGTCGTGCTCATGTCGTTGTCCTCCCTCTGCTGGCATCTGTAAATGGGACTCGTTTAGGCTTAGCACTGTAAGCGCTTTTCTCTTCTAGTACTTTAATCGTAGTCCGGTCCTATAAGCCTGTCAATTGATGTCGAGGTAATGTTAATCATTTGTAATATTGCTGTAATGTAAAGAACTTTTCTTTACGTTGATAGAAGCGATGAGTTATACTGAATGAGAATCGGTTTCATTGGATGAAACTTTTTGAGGAAGAGGTGCGGCTGCATGGAAGATGGAAAATCGACGGTTCGGGCTGTGGATCGAGCGCTTGATATATTGCTGTGCTTTACATCGAAGACGGACTGGACAATGACGGAAATTGCCGAACATGTCGGCCTGCACAAAAGCACGGTTCACCGGATGCTTGCTACTCTCGAGGAGAAGGGCTTCATCGAGCGTGATCGCTCGACAGACCGTTACCATTTAGGATTAAAAATGTGGGAGCTGTCCGCCAATTTGTCGCGGTCAGACGACCAGGCAACGATATGGCTGCCGGAGATGGAGCGTCTACGCGACCAGCTGGGTGAAACAGTCAGCATATATGTAAGAGACGGCTCCGAGCGGATCCGCATGCAAGCGGTGCAGAGCAACCAGCCCGTGCGGCGGGTGGCGCCAGTGGGCGCAAGGCTGCCGCTTTATGCAGGCGCGTCAAGCAAGGTGCTTATTGCCTATTCCGATCCCCTTGTTCAGGAAAGCATTTTTGGAGATCCGGCATGGCTTTATTCTATTGATCTCGACCATTACAAGCAGCAGCTCGAAGAGGTTTCCTTGCAGGGTTATGCAACAAGCTTTGAGGAGCGCGAGACAGGTGCTGCGGCTTTGTCTGCGCCTATATTCAATCGGACAGGCAATCTGACTGCCGCATTGTCCGTATCCGGCCCTGCAAGCAGGCTGACGATGGAGAAGATGAGGGAGTTTGCGCCAGTCATGATGGAGTCTGCCAAACGGATGGGGACTATGATTTTATAACGAAGAATGAACGGCAGACCTGTGCATGCCTCGGGCCTGCTGTTTTTCTGTTTTTCAACGTAAAAAAGAGCTTTGCCGTCAAGACGGCAAAGCTCTTTTTTGTACTTGCTCAGCAATTATGCTGTTGTATTCATGTTTGCGATCATTTGGCGAAGCACCGTTTGCAGGATACCGCCGTTGCGGTAGTAATCGACGTCAACCATCGAATCCAGGCGCACGATTGCAGGGAAGTCGAATGTTGTGCCGTCTTCGCGAGTTGCCGTAACGGTAACTTGCGAGCCTGGCGTAACGTCATTGGACAAGCCAACGATGTCGAACGTCTCGCGACCCGTAATGTTAAGCGTCTTCCAGCCTTGACCTTCTGGGAATTGGAGCGGCAATACGCCCATACCAACCAGATTGGAGCGGTGAATACGCTCGAAGCTTTCCGCGATAACAGCTTTAACGCCAAGCAGGTAAGTACCTTTTGCCGCCCAGTCGCGGGAGCTACCAGTACCGTACTCTTTACCAGCTAGAACAACTAGGTTTTTGCCGGATTTTTGGTATTTCATCGAAGCATCGTAGATCGACATCACTTCATCCGTTGGCAGGTAAGTCGTTACGCCGCCTTCAGTTCCTGGAGCCACTTGGTTGCGAATGCGAATGTTTGCAAACGTACCGCGCATCATGACTTCGTGGTTACCGCGGCGTGAACCGTAAGAGTTGAAGTCTTCGCGCTTAACGCCATTTTCGATCAAGTATTGGCCGCCTGGGCTGTTAACAGTGATGTTGCCAGCAGGTGAGATATGGTCAGTCGTTACGGAATCGCCCATAAGCGCAAGCACGCTTGAAGAATGGATATCTTCGATGTCCGTCAGGTCAGGACCAAGGTTTTCGAAGAACGGCGGGTTTTGGATGTAAGTCGATTTAGCATCCCACTCGTAGCTTTCGCCTTTAGGTACTGAGATCGCGTTCCAACGCTCATTTTGCGTAAATACGTTCTCGTATTTGTCGCGGAACATTTGCGGGTTAAGCGCAGCAGTCATCGCGTCATTGATTTCTTGCGACGTAGGCCAGATATCTTTCAGATATACAGGCTTGTTGTCTTCAGTAAAACCGATTGGTTCAGTAGTCAAATCGATATTTGTTGTTCCAGCAAGCGCATAAGCGATAACTAGCGGCGGTGAAGCCAAGTAGTTTGCTTTTACTTGAGCATGAACGCGGCCTTCAAAGTTACGGTTACCGGAAAGCACTGCGGATACCGTCATGTCGTTGTCAGCAATCGCTTTGCTAACTTCGTCTGGAAGCGGACCGGAGTTGCCGATACATGTCGCGCAGCCATAGCCGGCAACGTGAAAGCCGAGCGCTTCAAGCGGCTCAAGCAGGTTTGCTTTTGTCAAATATTCCGTTACGACAAGCGAGCCTGGCGTTAACGAGCTTTTTACATAAGCAGGCTTCTTAAGTCCAAGTGCTACTGCTTTTTTAGCAACGAGGCCGGCACCGACCATAACGCTTGGGTTAGAAGTGTTCGTGCAGCTTGTAATTGCAGCAATTACGACTGCGCCAGTGCCCATTTTGCTCACTTGGCCGTCATTATGCTTAACCGTTACAACCTGATCGATTTTGTCATCGGATAGTCCATATCCGCCTTTGTCGATCGGCGTGCGGATAATGTTATTGAACGATTCTTTCATTGCAGTAAGCTCGACGCGGTCTTGTGGACGCTTCGGACCTGCAAGCGAAGGAACGATTGTGGAAAGATCAAGTTCAACGATATCAGAGAATACAGGATCTGGCGTCTCGTCCGTACGGAACATGTCTTGTGCTTTATAGTACGAGTCAACAAGCTCGATCAGATCTTCCGAGCGGCCTGTTTGGCGCAAGTAGCTAAGCGTCTCGTTATCAACAGGGAAGAAGCCGATTGTTGCGCCGTATTCCGGTGCCATGTTGGCAACCGTTGCACGGTCAGCAAGGCTGATATTGGACAAACCAGGACCGAAGAACTCAACGAATTTGCCAACAACGCCTTTTTTACGCAAAATTTGAGTAACGGTAAGCGCAAGGTCAGTTGCTGTTGAGCCTTCTGCCAGCCTACCTGTCAATTTGAAACCGATAACTTCCGGCATTACGAAGTAAAGCGGTTGACCAAGCATACCAGCCTCAGCCTCGATACCGCCAACGCCCCAGCCAACAACGCCGAGACCATTGATCATCGTAGTGTGGGAATCTGTACCTACAAGGGAGTCAGGGTAAACAACAGTCTCGCCATCGATTGTTTTTGTTGCTGCAACGGAAGCCAAGTACTCGAGGTTAACTTGGTGAACGATACCTGTGCCCGGCGGAACCGCGCGGAAGTTATCGAACGCCGTTTGTGCCCAGCGAAGGAAACGGTAACGCTCTTCGTTGCGCTCAAACTCAACCTTCGTGTTATATTCAAGCGCTTCAGGCGTACCGAATGCGTCAACCATTACCGAGTGGTCGATTACGAGATCGACAGGCACGAGCGGGTTGATTTTTTTCGGGTCTCCGCCAGCTTTTTTCACAGTGTCGCGCATTGCCGCAAGGTCAACGACAACCGGTACGCCGGTAAAATCCTGCAATACGATACGAGCAGGTATGAAAGGAATTTCTTTATCTTCGCGTCCGTCAGCCCATGTAGCAAGCTGCTTCACATGTTCTGGTGTAATGGCGCGGCCGTCAAATTGACGAACAGCAGCCTCAAGCAATACTTTGATGGAAAAAGGCAATTTCGAAATATCGCCCAATCCTTGCTCTTCAAGTCCGCCCAGACGGTAGTAAGCGTAAGATTTGCCACCGGCGTCCAGCGTTGTGCGAACCGAATAATGATTTTGTGTAGACATCGTCATTCTCCTCTTTGAACGTATTTTGTGTTTCATTCTGTGAAACACAATTTCAAAATCGCTATATCTATAGTATATCGTTAAAATAGTCCTTCCGTAAAGTCCAATTATGTCCTTATGCGTCTGTAAATTGTGTGGAATCCATGAAGACGAATGTTACATGAAACGGAAGCCTGCTTCATATAATGAATCAGTTAATTAGCGCTAGGCTTGCGCCGATTCGGCTGGCCGCATTCGTTTTCGCTTTCGAAACGAGCATGCGCCTGCGGATTGATGCATTCGCTGCGTTTGCATGCACGACAAGGTTAAGGAGGATTGCTATGTCGCGAATGGGTAACGGAGGACAGGGCTCTCAGGGTCAAAAGCGCAATCAAGCACCGTCCAAACCGGCAGCAACACAGCGCAAGCCGCAGCAGAAGGCTGCCACACATGCTCTACAGAAGCAGCCATCGCCTTTCGAGCTGCAAGTGGAGCGGCGTTCTGAGACGGCTGATCATGCGCTGCCAAGCCTGGAGAGAACAGCTCAAGAAGCAAAGCCAGTCAAGCAGCAAACATCTAAGCTGAATTCGCTTATGCGTTCATCCGATTACGATCCTTATAGCCAGCAGGGAAAGCTTCAAGGCTGGAAATCAGCCGTTCATCGCTATGTGAGCTTATACAATCAAGCCGAAGCGAACCAGCATGCGACCGTACTGACGGATTATGTGACGGATGCCGATCACTGCGACCGGCTTCGGTGCAGGCTCGAGCGGCTGCGCGAGCGTGATTTGCTTAGAGGCGCACTGCCGGCGGGCAGCGAGACAAAAGCAGAGCTCATACGCTTTAATGAATCATCCAGTGAAGTTTCAGTGCTCATTCGACTTCATATCAAAAGAAGAATGGAGCAGTCTGGACGATTTTACATGGAGGAAAGATCCGAATTCGAGCGTCTTTGGCTTGGGCTGTCGGGCAATGCTTGGGAAGTGCTGCGTGTAGAACCGATTATATCGGAGCGCAGGCCGCGTTTTGGCACTGTTTCGGACAACTGGATGACCGTCGATGAGCATTCGGAGCTATTTGGCGATCTATCGTCACCGTCAACACCATACTTAAATTATGACCTATTACAGCAATTCAAACACAGACCAGCCGGTATTCGCTACAGGAGAGATTTGGTTGCTGCGTATGCGGATCGCTGGTGGAATGAGGGCAACCCTTCCTACGAGCTTTTTGAGGTAAATTGTACGCATTACGTGTCGCAGTGCATCTTTGCAGGCAATGCTCCTATGAACTATACTGGTAAGAGGGAAACGGGCTGGTGGTATAAAGGACGGAATAAGGGCGGCGAATGGTGGAGCTACAGCTGGGCGGTATCTAATGCGATAACGAATTATTTGACAGCATCCCGGTCATCAGGCTTACGAGCGGAAGTCGTGCAATCTGCCGATGAGCTTCAGCTTGGCGATGTCATTACGTATGACTGGAATGGCGATCAACGCTTTCAGCACAGCACGATCGTTACGGCCTTTGACTCGTTCGGAATGCCTCTGGTGAATGCCAATACTGTTTCCAGCAGGCATCGCTATTGGGATTATCGTGATTCCTATGCATGGACGGAACAAACGAAATATCGTTTTTTTCATATTGCAGATCTATTATAAATAATTGTACCGGAGGATATGCCATGGGGAGCAAGGCTAGAGTAGGTTTAGTTTACGGGGGGAAATCGGGAGAGCATGAGGTCTCTTTGCAAACGGCTTACGCTGTAATGGGAGAATTTGACTATAGCAAATACGAAATTAAACCTTTCTATATAACGAAGCAAGGCGAATGGAAAACGGGCGATGCGCTACATGCCCGTCCAAGCAGCGTTGAGGAGCTTCGTTGCGCTGGGAGCGAGGCAAAGCAAACGGGCTTTGCGCTCGCCCCTTTGTTTGAAGGCTTAAACCAAGGAGCAGCTGTTGACAGCGAGACACGCATTGACGTTGTATTTCCGCTGCTGCATGGCACATTCGGGGAAGATGGTACGATTCAAGGCTTGTTCGAGATGGCGAACATTCCTTACGTCGGAGCGGGCGTTCTCGCTTCTGCCGTTGGGATGGACAAGATTCTGATGAAAAAAGTATTTGCCCAAGAAGGCTTGCCGCAATGCATATTCCGCTTCTTCAACCGGACGCAATGGGAAAGAGACGCTTCCTTCTTCATTATGGAGTGCGAGGTTTCGCTCGGCTATCCTTGCTTCATTAAACCAGCTAATCTAGGATCAAGCGTTGGCGTATCCAAAGCCAAAAACCGCGAAGAATTAGTTGCTGCTGTTAATTATGCCTTCCGCTTTGACCGCAAAGTAATCGTGGAGGAGTTTGTAGATGCTCGCGAAATTGAAGTGAGCGTGCTGGGCAACGATGATGCCAAGGCATCCCTGCCAGGCGAAATCGCACCATCCAATGAGTTTTATGATTACAAAGCCAAATACATTGACGGTAAGTCGACCATGCAAATTCCAGCAATCCTGTCGCCAGAAATAACGGAATCCATTCGAGAAATGGCAGTCCGCGCATTCCAGGCAATCGACGGCTCAGGACTATCGCGGGTAGATTTCTTTCTTCGCAAAAGCGATAATCAGATTTTCATTAACGAAGTTAACACCTTGCCCGGCTTCACGCCATTCAGCATGTATCCGCTCATGTGGAAGGAAACCGGCATTCCATATAAAGAGTTGTTAGACACCTTAATTTCTTTGGCCCTTGCTCGCCACGCCGAAAAACAACGCATAGACTTTACAGGCGATGCAGCACAATAGGCTGACGAATTCGTAACCGAGCATGACGAATAGCATTAGGAAAAAAATCTTTTATTTATTGTTTTGGTAGGGCACGGCATTTATATGCAGGGGGAGGCGAGGCGCTTGAGGCGTTTCTTACCCCGTACATAAATGCGTTCCGCGTAACCAAAATATATATAAAGGAGTTTTTTCCTTCGCCCGTTGGACAAGCTGTCTGTTAGTATTTTCATCGCTGTTTATTTCGTATTTACTCAAACCAGCAGCAACTAACAGGAAAAGCTCCATCTAATTGGCTAGTTAGTCGGCTAGTATTTGGTTTATCAGGAATTTCTCCCGTTAAAATAAAGCAAATCCTCTAAAATGGGGACTTTTCTCCAAATTACATGGAGAAATTCCAGCTAATTACTGATTTGAGCATATATTCGTGAATTTAACGGGACTTTTTCCTGCTAAGTTGATATTCGACCAGTTAGCTCATGTCCTGATGCAGTAGTGCGAGTTGCGAGTATGTCTCCAGTGAGAAAGTTTGGCGAATGCGTCTACGTGGTATTGGGTGTTAAATGCCCTTAAAAAGTAACATCCCAAGCACAACCAGTAAGCGTGTCCCGCAGGGACGAAAGCGAACCACCGCAAACGCGACTATTAACCTCAACTCGAGCTCCAACGTTAGTTCAGTTGCGGGTGTCCAGAGGGTGCAACCCTTGGGGCCCTCCCTTGGAAGGGAGGGTTTGGGTGGGTTCGAAAAGCCTTTAAAGGTTTGGTTATTAGTGTTGAAGCCTTTGAAGGTTTGGTATAAAAATCCCTTTGAAGGTTAGGTAGAAGCCTTTGAAGGTGCGGTAGATTTTCACTGAAAGGAGGGAAAAACAATGGGTTTTGCAACCGAATTTAACTCAGTCTGCAAATTTAAGTCCGAACAAGAGCTGTATGAATTGTTGGAGTATGGTCGGGGCAAAATGGTAAAGAGCGGCTTTCGCGTATTTCCTACTGGCCAGAAGGTTATCGCATATACACCAGCCAACGAGGCGATTGCGATTGTCCGCATTTTAGCTTCTATCGCGGAAATTAATTTTCAAGGTGAAGAAGTGACACAAGTGGAGATGGAGCTCGTGAGAAAGCTGACCGAGGAAGAAGCAAAAATTCAAACGGCGCTTGCCTTTGAGATGTTTTTTGGAGAGAAGGCCTAATCAATGATCGTTAGATTTGGCTTTGTCGCGATGAGCTTGCAGGTAGAGAATGCGTCACCATCCAGAACGATGACGTTCGCAAATTTCTCGAAGCTGGACGACCGCGATGCGGGCATACGAAAGCTGGAGAGAATTGCGGAGGAGAATCTACGGAGCACTCTGCGTATTTTGAAGCATTGCAAGGCTAGCGGCATTCAGATGTATCGGTTTTCGTCCAAGCTTATCCCGCTTGCTACGCATGAGCATTTATTGGATTGGAATCCATTTGCGGCTCTTGCGCCTGCTTTCAAGGAGGTAGGCGAGTTTGTTCGAAAGAATGGCATTCGCGTGTCCTTTCATCCGGATCACTTCTGCGTGTTCAGCACGCCGAGGACTGAGGTTCTAGATAAGTCGGAGCTGGACTTGCTCAATCATATTCTAATGCTTGAGCAAATGGAGCTGGACGAAGCGACAAAGTGCAACATACATATCGGCGGGGCATATGGCGACAAGGCAGTAGCTGCAGAACGGTTTATCCGTCAATTCAGCGCCTTGTCGCCTCGTTTTAAGCATCGGGTTACGCTTGAGAACGATGACAAAACGTTTAATGCAAGAGAAACGCTGGAGGCAGCTGAGCAGGTAGGCGTTCCGATGGTGCTCGATATTCATCATCATGCGGTTAATCCGGGCGACATAGATGAGGACGAGCTCTACAGTGGCTTATGGCCGAGAGTAGAGCTTACCTGGCAGAGGGAGCGCGAGCGGCTTGGCTTCACAAGCGCCAGTCAGCTTCCAGTTAAAATTCATGCTTCCAGTCCCAAAAGCGTATCCGATCCTCGCGGCCATGCAGATTTTGTGGAGGCAGAGTCGTTAGTGCATTTTTTGCGCCATGCGGCCCTCAGCACGGAGTATTTGGACTGCATGCTTGAAGCGAAGAGCAAGGACGAAGCATTATTCAAGCTCATGGAAAATTTGAAGCAAATGGAAGCAAGCGGAGCAGGTGTCAAGGTGCTGGACGGCGGGCGAGTTGAGATTGCTGCTCAGCATTAAAGGTTGTTTGCAAGCACCGAGCACCGTCAAGGCTTGTCCTTGACGGTGCTATTGTATGTTTGGCTATATGAAGCAGCGAGCCCTGCAGTTGAAGCGGAAGAAAATCTCCCTTTGCAGTCTCTCCAGAAAAGGTTGAAAAAGGTGATCTCATCATGGAATGGATACTTCTCGTACTGCTCGGGATTGTAGCAGCAATGTTCGGCAGCATCGTTGGGCTGGGCGGCGGCATTATTATCGTTCCGGTGCTCATGCTGATTGGGCCGGTACTGACGGGTGACGTGATCGGCCATGCAACGGCTGTCGGCATTTCATTAACAGTGTTAGTCGTTACTGCACTTGCATCAACATTAAGCTATGCCAAACGCAAAATTGTTGATTTCCGCAGCGGCTGGATGTTTTTCATTACGAGCGGCCCAGCGGCGATGCTGGGCTCCGCATTGACGGGCGCGCTGCCTGCCGGCGTATTCCAGCTTGTTTTTGGCGTTTTTATGCTCCTGATGGCATCGCTCTTGATTGCTCGCGACTACATGAAACCGTTTTCTAAACAATGGTCAACCGTCCGCACGATGACGGATGCATCGGGTGAAGTACATACATACAGCTATGGCATTGTTCCGGCGCTAGCCATCGGTTTTGGCGTTGGCCTAATTTCCGGATTATTTGGAATTGGTGGCGGGTCATTGTTCGTACCGCTTATGGTGCTGCTGTTTCGTTTTCCGCCGCATTTAGCAACGGCTACATCGATGTTCGTCATTTTTTTATCATCTATTCTTGGAAGCGGCATGCATATTTACTTGGGAGAGACGGATTGGATGCTTGTGCTTGCATTAGTGCCTGGCGCTTGGATCGGAGGCAAGCTTGGTGCTGCCATAGCGGTGAAAATGAGCGGCAAGGGCTTGTTATGGCTGCTCAGAGTAACGCTGCTTCTGCTTGCGGGGCAATTAATTATTGAAGGTCTGAGATCTTTTTAATATTGTGAGAACAGTCTTATGCGAAACTTGATAGGAGCTTATACGTAATACCCGGGTAACATGTATGTATACGATTGTAAATTTATATAGAGGAAAGAGTGATGGACCGTGAGTGACCAGAACAACGCATTCGTTGTAGGCGGGAAAAGCTTTACTGCTGTCGCAATCAACTGCGCGTCGAAAGCAGGAGAATGGATTAAGATGAAGCTTGGCAATCACGCCAGCCTTGATATAAAGTATTCCTCGCATGACCTTGTTACAGAAGTAGATAAAGGGTCAGAGCGGCTAATTAAAAATTTGATTTTGACTCATTTTCCGCGCCATTCCTTTCTAGGTGAAGAGGGTGTGGAGCCCGGACCAGAGGCTTCTGCGCGTGCGCTTGAAAATATTCGCGACGCAGAGTATTTATGGATCGTCGATCCGATTGACGGAACGACCAACTACGTACACGGCTTCCCTTACTTCTGCGTGTCGATCGCGCTTGCACACAATGGGGAGGTCATCGTTGGTGTTATCTACGACCCGATGAGAGATGAGCTGTTTGTCGCGGAGAAAGGCAAAGGAGCCTATGTCCATGGCAAAAGGATGCAGGTGTCTGCGGATGATACGCTGCGCGGCAGCCTTGTAGCAACCGGGCTACCAGCCGATCATCATTATGCGCTTCCTCTCAACCTGAAAGGCATACAAGCGGTAGCCCCGCAGGTTCGGAACCTTCGCATTGCCGGCTCGGCAGCGCTGCATATGGCATATGTCGCAGCAGGACGATTAAGCGGATTTTGGGAAATCGGTCTAAATAGCTGGGATTTGGCGGCTGGCTCGCTGCTCGTGCAGGAGTCAGGCGGCGTCGTAAGCAATACGCTTGGCAAGCCATACGATTTGGGCGTTCGCAACGTCGTAGCGTCGAATGGACTTATTCAGGAGGAGCTTATCAAAGCTCTAGCTGAAGCGGAAGCAAGCGAATAGTGTGGGAAGGACAGCGTACGGCTTGCAAGCAGGTACGGTGTCCTTCTTTGTCTCTGGCCATAGCCCATCTGCCTGATTGAGAGGGAGGAATCAATTGATTATGACTACTAAAAAACGGATAGCCGCGCTGATGATGACGATGGTGTGCGTAGGCATGCTGGCTGCATGCGAGTCTAATGAAAATTCCGAATCGAAGCCATCGGCAACGGCTTCAGCAGCAGAAACAACGGACAAGAAGCAAGAAACGGAGACGAATGAGGCGGCAGAAACGGATGACACAGCGGCAGCATACGAGGTGCTGGCGCAGGAGCTTCGTGTGCCGTGGGTTATAACATTCGATGGGGATATCGTATATATTAGCGAACGAGAAGGAAATATTGTCAAGGTAGACGGCAATAAGATGATACGACAAGCGGTCCATTTGAATAAAGGCGTGCATGGTATCGGCGAAGGAGGTTTTCTAGGCTTCCTGCTGGCGCCGGATTTTGCAAAGTCAAAGCTGGCCTATGCCTATCACACCTACGAGGAGAAGGGCCGTATTTTGAATAGAGTTGTACTTCTGAAGCAAAATGGCGAGCAATGGGATGAGGTGCGCGCTCTGCTAGAAGGTATACCGGGCGCGGCCAACCATGATGGCGGACGGATGGCATTTGGGCCGGACAAGCTGCTTTATGTGACGACAGGCGATGCGCAGCAAAGGGAGCTGGCGCAGGATCGGAACAGCTTGGCGGGCAAAATTTTGCGTATGACACTAGATGGCAACGTGCCAGAGGATAATCCGTTCCCAGGCTCTTATGTGTATTCGTATGGACATCGCAATCCGCAAGGACTCGTATGGAATCACGAGGGTGTGATGTTTAATACAGAGCATGGTCCAACGGGAGATCCCGGCGGGCATGATGAGATCAACATCATTAAAGCGGGCGGAAATTACGGCTGGCCGACCATTTACGGGGACGAAGAGCATGAGGGAATGATAACCCCGATTTACCATTCAGGGGAAAAGGCGATTGCGCCTTCGGGAGCGACAATTGATGAGCGCAACCGTATTTTGATTGCGACCTTGATGGGGGGAGCGATTTATCGTTACGACCCGGCAACAAGTGAAATGGCTGTTGTTTTCGAAGGTGAAGGGCGGCTTCGCGATGTGAAAATGAAGGATGGCCGCATATACGTCATTACGAACAATACCGATGGCCGCGGCATCCCGTCGAAGACGGATGATCGTCTGCTCCTGCTTAAGCCTATTGAGTAGCAAACCTAACTTTCCACAGGCTTTTTCGCTTATTCCAGCGCTCATTGTTCTAACCCGCAAGTTTGAAATAAAAGGCTAGCTCAAATCATTTGGTTTTGTGGAATTAAAAGGAAAAACCCCATCTATTTTCCTGATAAAAGGCCAGTTCGTTCATTAGCTGAAAAACTCTCGTTAATCGGAGCACATACACCGAAATAGGGTCAAAAGTGAGATATTAACGGGAGAAAATCCATCTAAACCTGATTTTTGCCAAAAAACACATGAAATAACGGGAGTTTTTCCCGTAAATGCTGACTCAAGAGGGTTCTTGCCCCATGCATGATTGAACCCGAGACTACAGATGAACCAGGGATTCCGCCGATTCCTGCTTCGTGGCTTGCCAAAGGTAAGCCTGGAGGTGGAGAGACTTTCGCTTGCCCACTATCTCATGAAACAAGCGCCCATAGACCTGAATAGAAAAATAGCGGTACAGGAATAGCCCCCTGTACCGCTATTTTTTCACTTCCAACATTTCAATTCAAAGCGAGCTATCTCTCCAGCGAGCTTACTGCTTTTGGGACCCCTCTTGGCGTGCATAACTTTATTCGGTTATTTCAGTTTAGTGAAAGCATAATTAATCGCATGAATGGTTTCATCAATGTCGGCCTCTGTGTGCGCGGTTGTGAAGAACCAAGCTTCGTATTTGGAAGGCGCGAGGTTGATGCCCTGCTCCAGCATAAGCTTGAAAAATCTGCCGAACAGCTCGCCGTCCGTATCCTGCGCCTCATCGTAGTTGGTAACGGGATGATCGCAAAAATGAGCAGAGAACGAGCCGCGAATTTGATTGATCGTGAGCGGGATGCCATGCTGCTTCGCGGCAGCGTGGAGGCCGGTCGCCAGCTTGGTAGCGAGGGCGTTCATGCGGTCGTAAATGCCCGGCTCCTTCAGCAGCTCCAAGCAGGCGATGCCTGCCGAGATGGAGGCAGGGTTGCCTGCCATCGTGCCCGCTTGATAGGCAGGGCCGAGGGGAGCAACCTGCTCCATAATTTCGCGGCGTCCGCCATAAGCGCCAATCGGAAGGCCGCCGCCGATGATTTTGCCAAGCGCCGTTAAGTCCGGCTCGATCGCTTGATGATCTGGGAAAGCGACATACGTCTGTGCAGCGCCGTAATGGAAGCGGAAGGCACTTATGACCTCGTCATAGATGACGAGTGCGCCGGCATCGCGAGTGAGCTTGCATAGTCCTTCTAGGAAGCCCTCTTGCGGCATGACCATGCCGAAGTTGCCGACAATCGGCTCGACCATAACGGCGGCCGTCTCGTGGCCCCAGCGCTCTAGTGCTTCCTTCAGCGCTGGCAGATCATTAAACGGAACGGTAATAACCTCGCTGGCGATGCTGGCGGGAACGCCGGCGCTATCGGGAATGCCAAGCGTGGAAGGTCCAGAGCCTGCCGCGACGAGCACGAGGTCGGAATGGCCATGGTAGCAGCCTGCGAACTTGATGATTTTAGTTTTCTTCGTATAGGCACGTGCGACGCGGATGGTCGTCATGACGGCCTCCGTGCCGGAGTTGACGAAACGAACCTTGTCGAGCGACGGGATCGCTTCCTTCAGCATGCGGGCGAGCGTAATTTCAAGTTCTGTTGGCGTGCCGTACAGCGTACCGTTTTGCGCGGCGCGAACGATTGCTTCCGTAATATGCGGGTGAGCATGTCCGGTTATAATGGGGCCGTATGCCGCCAAATAGTCGATGTATCGGTTATCGTCGACATCCCAGAAATAAGCGCCTTCGCCGCGTTTCATGAACACCGGCGCGCCGCAGCCTACCGCTTTGTAGGAACGGGAAGGACTGTTGACGCCGCCGACAATATGCTGCAGCGCTTCTTCATAAAGCTTATCTGAATTTGGTCGTTGTATTGCCATGGATATCAGCCTCCAATAAAATGGGTTGTGGGTATTTCGAGAAGCAAAATACACGCAACTTAAGCTCGCCGTTGCGTGTATTTATAGATTACTGTTTCGAGTTGGAACTAGAACTGGTACTGGAACTGGAACTTGAACTGGAACTTGAACTGGAATTAGAGCTGCTGGCCGCACCGTCAACCGGCGTAGTGGTCTCGGTAGGCGCAGGCACCGTGTCGTCCTGCTCCAGCGTCATTTGTACGAAGGAGTGAAGCTCGTCCTCGTCGCTGATTCCAATGACCGATGCGCCGCCAACGCGGTCTTCTGCGATCAGTTCCATCGGCGGAATTTGCGTCGTGTTGGCTACGTGGCTTTTGACGCCAAGCTGGCCGAGCTTCAGCATATCAGGCACGCTGATGTTCATTTTGACGTAAGGCTGTACGCTGTCGAGAATCTTTTTCATGTTGATAATGTTCCAGGTCGATTGAAGCTCCTTGGACACCGCCTGTAGGAAGTTTCTCTGACGCTCCGTTCGCGTGAAATCGCTCATGGCATCGTGGCGGAAGCGAACGTATTGGAGCGCTTTGTCGCCGTCGAGCAGCTGGTAGCCTTTTTGGAGATCGATATCGTAGCGGTTGCCATCTGCGTTGTCCGTATAATGCATATCCTTCTCGACGTCGAAGTAAATGCCGCCAATCGTATCGATCAGCTTCTTAAAGCCTTCAAAGTCGGTATATACATAGTATTGTATGTCGAGACCAAGCAGATCGCCGACTGTTTGCATGGCTAGCGGGTATTCCCCTAGAGTGAGCGCAGTATTGATCCGGCCTTTGCCATATCCTTCGATGTTGACATAAGTATCGCGAAGGACGGAGAACAGATGCGCTTTCTTGGTAACAGGATCGAAGGATGCGACCAATATGGAGTCTGAACGAGCCGCCTGGCCCTCATCTACCCCGCGAGCGTCACCGCCGAGCAGCAAAATATTAACGCGTTCCTTGCCCTCCCATTCGGGAATCGGAACAGGCGTGGCTTCGACGTTGTCGACAGGATCCTTCGTTGCCTCTGGATCGCTGAAATTATCGAGCGCATTATAGATGCCTACACTCCAGTAAATGATAAAAGCTGCTGCTGCGCCCAGAATTACGGAGAGGCTAATGTATAACCATTTCCATCTTTTTTTCTTATTCGTCTGTTTAGGCATTTCGTTAGACGTGCTCCCTTCAGATGCTGCTGGATCTTTTTGTCCCAAGGAGGGTACATTTCAAATGTAAACATGAGCAAAGATGGCATAGCGAATGGTCCGCTTCCAGGAAGAAGGTTAGCGGAGCTGTTTGCGCTAGAAATATAAGAACGTATAAGGCCAGAGCAAATAGCTTATATTTCATCAGCAAACGGAGGCTGCGCTGCCTTCGGCAGGCCCAGCCGTTTACGCTAGGCGTGAACTACTGTATGATTACATATCATAAAATTATAAAGCTGAACGACATCCAGAAGCAAGTTTTATCGTTTTAGGTAAAAAAAGATCGGTATTTCCTAGGAAATGTCGAAGTGAAAGGGGCTATTCCAACCAGATGTTAGCCATTGATGTAAAGGATTTGCGCAAGCAGTTCAGCGTGCAGAAAAACCGAGAAGGCCTATCCGGCGCCCTTAAGGACTTGTTTAAACGAGAATACAATGAGGTAACGGCGGTCAAAGATATTTCCTTTCAAATTCCGCAAGGCGAAATATGCGGCTATATAGGAGAGAACGGAGCAGGCAAGTCGACTACGATCAAAATGCTGACGGGCATTTTGGTGCCTACGTCAGGAGAGCTCAAGGTGAACGGCTACGTGCCGTTCAAGGATCGCGAGAAGTTCGTAAACGGCATCGGCGTCGTCTTCGGCCAGCGCTCCCAGCTTTGGTGGGACATCGGCGTGATCGAATCGTTCCAGCTGCTGCGCAAAGTATATCGCGTATCCGAAGCGGATTATCGCAAAAGGCTGAACGAGCTTGTCGAGCGGCTTCAGCTAGGTGATTTGCTCAACCGTCCCGTTCGGAAGCTAAGCCTTGGACAGCGAATGCGCTGCGAGCTTGTTGCTTCGCTGCTGCACAATCCGTCCATTCTTTTTCTTGATGAGCCGACAATCGGCCTCGACATCGTCGTGAAGACCGAAATCCGCGACTTTCTCCTTCAGATGAATAAAGAGCAGGGAACGACCATTTTGCTGACGACACATGATTTGCAAGATATTGAAGCGCTTTGCTCGCGCGTCATCATGCTGGATGACGGCCGTATTATTTACGATGGCGGTCTTGATGATCTGAAGAACCGATGGAGCAAGGGCCGCGAAATTCAGTTCCAGTTTGGAGGGCATACGCCGCTTGCAGTCCTTCAGCAGCTGACCCATTCACTGGATGTAACGTGGACGATGGAAAATGAAGTGAGCGCGAAAATGTGGCTGCCGCATGCCGTTAATGTATCCGATGCGCTGTCGTGCGTAGTTGGCGGCGTTGAGATCCGCGACATCAAAATCATTGAGACCAACACGGACGATATCGTTCGCAGCATCTATTCCTCAGGCTCAGCGTCAACCTCGAAGGAGACGGCCCAGTCATGATGAGCGCTTATATCGATTTTATTCGTATCCGGTTTATCATGATGCTTGCTTACCGCGTTAATTATTATAGCGGCATTATCATTTATGCCATTAACATTGGCGCTTATTACTTTCTGTGGCAGGCGATTTACGGCGATCAGGAGACGCTTGCCGGCTTTACCGTGACCCAAATGACAACATACGTTGCCGTATCCTGGATGGCTCGCGCCTTTTATTTCAACAACTTAGATCGCGAGATCGCGAATGAAATCCGGGACGGCAGCGTTTCGGTTCAACTGATCAGGCCTTATTCCTATTTGCTCGTCAAAATGATGCAGGGCTTCGGCGAGGGGTTATTCCGAATGCTGCTGTTCATGGTGCCGGGGATGATTATCGTTTGTCTCATTTTCCCGGTTACGCTGCCTACAGATCCAATGACATGGCTCATTTATCTAGTCATGCTGTTCTTTAGCTTTCTGATCAATTCACAAATTAATATTTTGACCGGCTTGTTCGCGTTTTTTGTTGAAAATAACGAAGGCATGATGCGGATGAAACGGGTTATGGTCGATTTGTTTTCCGGCGTGGTCGTGCCGATTGCCTTTTTCCCAGGCTGGCTCTCCGCAATCATGCAGTGGCTGCCGTTCCAGGCCATCACCTATTTGCCGAGCTCCGTGTTTACGGGACGGACGCCAAGCAGCGAAGTGCTGCCTGTACTCGGCATTCAAGTGCTATGGTTTGCAGGCTTGCTGGTGCCAATCTGGCTGACGTGGCGCGCTGCTCGCAAGCGGCTGTTCGTGCAAGGAGGTTAATAGAGATGAGATACGCATCATTGTTCTGGGAATACATTAAAAACTATGCAAAAACAAGACTGACCTACCGTGCCGATTTCTGGGTTGAGGTGCTGTCGGACTTATTGTTCCAAGGGATGAACCTCATCTTCATCTTGATTGTATTCCAGCACACGCCTTCGCTTGGCGGCTGGTCGGAGGCTGAGGTTGTGTTCGTCTACGGTTTCTTCATGATTCCTTATGGCGTGTTCAGCACATTCTTCAGCATTTGGAATTTCAGCGAGCGTTATATCGTAAAAGGAGAGATGGACCGCGTCCTTACAAGGCCGGCTCATAGCCTCTATCAGGTGCTGCTCGAAAATGTAGATCCGCCGTCGTTGATCGGCTCCTTTGTCGGTGCGATCATTATGGTTCTCTGCTGGGCGCAGCTCGATCTGCCGTTCCAATTGCTCGATTTATTGATGCTCATGCTGCTCGTACTGGGCGCGGTTCTCATTTACGCGGGACTATATACGGCGCTCAGCGCCATATCCTTCTATTCCGACGCGCCGACCGGCATCGTGCCGCTTATGTACAATATTCAAAACTACGGCCGATATCCGGTTAACATTTATAACAAAATGATCCGGTTCGTGCTGACATGGCTGCTTCCATTCGCTTTCGTCGGCGTTATACCGGCATCTTATTTCCTTGAGAAGAAGGCGGATGACCTGTCACAGCTTGCGCTTCTGACGCCTGTCATGGGCATTGTCGTATTTTCATTGGGGCTGTGGCTATGGAACCACGGAGTAAAGCGTTATCGTGGAGCTGGCTCTTAGTCAGAGCGCTGTGAGCACCGCGCTTGCGGTGCCATTACAAAATGTTTTTGGAGGACTTTAGATGACACAGCTTCAAGTGGGAGACACGGCCCCGGATTTCGTATTGCCGGCGTCAAATGGAGATAATGTTGCACTTAGAGATTATCGCGGAAAAAATGTGGTCCTCTACTTTTATCCGAAGGATATGACGACCGCCTGTATACAGGAGTCCTGTGATTTTCGCGATGCAAACGCGGAGATGCTGAAGCATAATACCGTTATTCTGGGCATCAGCCTCGATACGATAAAATCGCATCAGCGCTTTATAGAGAAGAAGGAGCTTCCTTTCCTGCTTCTGGCCGATACGGAGCACGCAGTATGTGAGCTTTACGGCATATGGCAATTAAAGAAGCTGTACGGCAGGGAGTATATGGGACTTGTCAGGTCGACGTTTCTGATTGATGCGGCAGGCAAGCTGGTTCAGGAATGGCGCAAGGTAAGGGTAAAAGGGCATGCGCAGCAGGTGCTTGAAGCGGTGCAGCAATTGCAGTCTAAGGTTACAGGGTAATACGAGGCATATATAAAGTTGAAAATGGACGGTGCAGAGTACGATATCTGCACCGTCCATTTTTCTATTTTAGCCCAGCTTTTCTTACAAACCTGTCACCTAAATTGTCACTCAAATCGATGGCTGACATTCGGTCGTTTCTATAGGATAGGCAATAGATAAACGATAAGAAAAGGAGGCAACAACAAATGAACAAATGGCTAAATACAATAACGACTGTAGCTGCCGTCAATATTGTTGTTATTTTTACAGGGCAAGATTCCTTTTAAATATAGGACCATTCAGATGAAAGGCAGAGGAGATGCAATATGAAAAAATGGTTAACAATCGTACTGGCTGTTGTCGCTTTCATTTTTATCGCGTGGTTTGGGGGAAAAGCAGTAATCGATATCATTTTCCCGCAAGCGGGCGGGATCATTGCTTATGGGGAGAGACAGCAGATCGATGCCGTTTTAAAGGAGCATGCTAAGCAACTAGAAGCAAGCGATGTGTTTGCAATTAAAACCGCAGAAACTGACGGACAAAAAAACATGTTTCTGTCGCAAAGGACGATTGATGCTTTAATCCAAAAAAAGCTTCTTACAAGAGTAATAGCGGATGGCAGCACGGAGACTGTAATTTCATTGCCCCCGGTTTCAGGAAAAGAGGGCTTGTTGTTTGCCAAGCAAAAGGCGGACAAAGTTATTGGAAGTGAAAGTACGCTGCCGGTCAACTATGAGGGAAATATTATTATTGGGGATGGCCGAGCCTATGTGGATAGGTTTGTCGTTCTTGAAGACTCCCATTGGCAAGCGCTGCAAGAGAAGGAAAAAACGATGGCGGTTATGAAAATCAAAAAAAATGCTGAACGTTTAATGGGAACGCTCGAGGTGGAGACACAACAGCTTGTCAGAATAAAATAATAGCTCTAACAAAGAGGTGCTCTCGAGTCGATTAATCTACTTGTGGGGCGCCTCTTTGCTACGGTTTTGCAGTTTATTCAAGAGTAAAAAAATGGAAAGAGGAAACAATATGATGAAGCTCGTCAACATGCTTTGGAGGGGAGCAAATGGTGAACTTACATTAATTGGTTTAATTTGACATTGACAGTATGCGGTCTCATTAATACAATATTGTATTGCTTGTCCGATGGGAGGTTATACAACTGATTAGGCTCAATAACATCAAAAAATCGTACCGTGCAGGTGCTATTTCAGTGGATGCGGTTCGAAACGTTAGTTTAACGGTTAAAAAAGGTGAAATATTCGGCATTATCGGTCATTCCGGCGCTGGAAAAAGCACGCTTCTGCGCTGTGTCAATTTGCTTGAGAAGCCGACGTCGGGTACCGTAGCTGTTGGGGACGTGGAATTGACCGGTTTGTCCGAGCGGCAGCTCCAGACGCAGCGGCGGCGTATCGGAATGATTTTTCAGCATTTCAACCTGCTGTCGATGTCCACGGTAAGGGATAACATCGCCTTTCCGCTTGTGCTGGCTAAGCTTTCGAAGGCTGAAGTGAACAAGCGCGTAGACGAGCTGCTGAAGCTTGTTCAGCTTGAGGGGCACGCGGATAAATTTCCCGCGCAGCTATCGGGCGGCCAGAAGCAGCGTGTCGGGATTGCAAGGGCGCTGGCGAACAATCCGGATGTTTTGCTGTGCGATGAGGCGACGTCGGCACTTGACCCGCAAACAACGAATTCGATATTGTCCTTATTGCTCGATATTAATGAAAAGCTTGGCATTACCATATTGCTTATTACTCACGAAATGAACGTCATTCGTTCGATTTGCGACCGCGTAGCGGTCATTGATCAAGGCGAAATCGTTGAGATAGGCGACGTGCTTCACGTCTTTCTCAGGCCTGAGCATCCCGTTACTCGCGACTTTGTCGATCAAGTGTCAGACAGCGGGGCGAACGGCCAGCTGCTGCGCGGGCGCACGGGGCGTCTGCTGCGCATGACTTACATCGGCGATTTGACCTATGAACCGATTTTGTATAATGCAGTGAAGCCAACATCGGTGCAATTTGCTATTTTGCAGGGTACCGTATCGCGCATGAAGCAGACGCCATATGGCCAGCTTATCGTGGAGCTGATCGGCAGTAATGAGGAGATTGAACAGGTCATTGCCGTGCTGCGCAAGGAAGGTCTGGAGGTGGAGGGGATATGATGAGCTTCGAAAACGTTCGATGGCCTGAGATATGGGATGCGACCAAGGATACGCTCTATATGATGGCGGCGTCGCTTGTATTTACGATTATTTTAGGATTAGTAATCGGCATCATCCTTTTTCTAACCTCTCGCAGACAGCTGCTGCAGCAGCCTATCGTTTATGGCGTGCTTTCGTTTATCGTCAACGTGCTGCGTTCCGTTCCATTCGTCATTCTTATGATTTTGATTATGCCGCTCACCAAGCTCATTACGGGAACGACGCTTGGCGTGGAGGGCTCGATCCCACCGCTCGTCGTAGCGGCAACCCCCTTCTTCGCGAGGCTGGTGGAAACGTCGCTGCGCGAGGTCGATCGCGGCGTCATTGAAGCTGCTCAGGCGATGGGCGCTTCGAAATGGGATATCGTGCGGCGCGTGCTGCTGCGTGAATCCAGTCCGAGCCTGCTCGCCGCGGTGACGATCACAGCGGTTACGCTCGTCTCCTATACGGCGATGTCAGGCGTCATCGGCGGGGGCGGGCTTGGTGATCTGGCTCTGCGGTACGGCTATCAGCGGTTCCAAACCGATGTCATGCTCGTGACCGTTGCCCTGCTTATCGTACTTGTTCAGGTGCTGCAATCGATTGGCGATGCTTTGGTCCGTCGTTATAGCAGAAAGTAAGTGTTTTGCGAGCTATGCCTTTTAAATTGAACTCACAAATATGGAGGAATGAACATGAAAAAAACAAGTTATATGATCATCGCTATGATGCTAATGTTCGCACTAACAGCATGCGGACAAGACAAAAATGCCGAGGGCAATACAAATACGAATGGTGAAGCAGGACAAGGAGCGGAAGAGGTTACCTTGAAGGTAGGAGCGTCTCCGGTGCCGCATGCGGAGCTGCTTGAATTCGTAAAGCCGATGCTGAAGGAGCAGGGCATAAACCTGGAAGTGATGGAGTTTAACGATTATGTTCAACCGAACACGCAGCTTTTTGAAAAAAATATTGATGCTAACTTTTTTCAGCATACACCTTACCTAGAGCAATTCAACAAGGATAAAGGCTATGATCTCGTTAACGTTGCAGGCGTACACATCGAGCCATTCGGCGCTTACTCGGAAAAAATTGCAAAAATTGATGAGCTGAAGGAAGGCGCGAAGGTTGTCATTCCTAATGATCCATCGAATGGCGGACGCGCACTTTCGCTGATGGCGGAGAACGGACTGCTGACGCTGAAGGACGGCGTTGGCGTTAACGGGACAGTCGCAGACATTACCGAAAATCCGAAGAAGCTTGAAATTGCGGAAGTCGAAGCAGCAACGCTGCCGCGCGTGCTAGGCGAAGTAGACCTTGCGCTCATCAACACGAACTATGCGCTTATAGCAGATCTTGTTCCAACAAAAGATGCGCTGTTCATCGAAGGCAATGACTCGCCGTATGTGAACATTCTGGTTTCGCGTCCTGACAACAAAGACTCCGAGGCCATTCAAAAGCTCGCAGCAGCACTTCGTTCACCTGAAGTTAAGAAATTTATAGAAGAAAAATATAAAGGCGCGATCGTAGCAGCATTTTAAGCGCCACTAGGTTAAGAAGCGCCCCTGCCGAGCTGGCAGGGGCGTTTATTTGAGAACCCCGAACCCCGAACCCCGAACCCCGAACCCCGAACCCCGAACCCCGAACCCCGAACCCCGAACCCCGAACCCCGAACCCAACCCCAACCCCAACCCCAACCCCAACCCCAACCCCAACCCCAACCCCAACCCCAACCCCAACCCCAACCCCAACCCCAACCCCAACCCCAACCCCAACCCCAACCCCAACCCCAACCCC